>JAUZEM010000149.1 GCA_030839005.1 Actinomycetota bacterium
TCAGCGCGTTCCTGTACCACGAGCCGTTCGTCGAGGCGGCCCGCTCGATCCACGGCCGCGCCGTCATCGAACCCGCGATCGCGTACGCGAACCTCATGGTTCCGGGACAAGAGCTCGCGGTTCACACCGACGTCCCGGAGTACCGCGGCGCGAATCGCAAGGTCGTGCCGCAATGGTTGCTCGTGGTGATGCATCACTCGGGGTTGTTCGACGAGTACCGAATGCCGATCGCGACCGCCATCGCGTGGTTTCACGATTGCGACGGCGGCGAGCTCGCGTACTGGCCCGATGGCGCCGCCGGCGACGCGCGCCGTCACCGCGTGCGGTACAACACGGCGCTGGTGCTCGACACTGACACGGTGTTCCACGGTGTCGACCGCATCGCCCGCGTCGTGGTCGACGCGCTACCCGGCATCGCGCCGGGCACGACGCTCGAGCACGCGACCGATCGAACGTGGATGTTGCGCGCCCCTGACGGCGCGGAGATCTCGCGCTACGGGTGGGACGAATTGCGATTCTCGGTTTCGTGGAAGGCGTATTGCTTCCGCGATGCACACGAACGCGACACCTGGCGCGAGCACCGCGACGATCTCACGCTCGACGCCATCCTCGACCAGCTGATCGATGATCTGCGATCGCGCGACCGCGTGTCGGGCAACGTCGCGCGCGACGGCGCGTTGGGTCAGTTGCTCATCGACGAGTACGTAAAATTTCCGATCTCCACAGCGTCGCCCGCGTCGTCCACAGGTTGAACCCTCTATCGATCCACAGGCCGCTCGTCGTACGCTGAACGCATGAGCTTCGTCGTACACTTCGAAGACGACACGACAACCGTCGTCGATGCCGCCGACTCGTACGAGCAGGAAGGTCCGCTCACGACCTTCTTCGACCGCAACGGTGGTGGCCGGCTCGCCTCGGCGTTCGCGGTGCGGGTCGCGTCGTTCCGGACGAGCAAGATCGTCGAAGTCCGGCGAGAGACGACGGAGACGATCGACGCGCGTCAGTCGTCGATGAGGTCGTCCTCGTCGACCACGACGTCCCATCGGTGCGCGCACTCGCCGCACAGGTAGACGACGCTGTCACCGGGCTCGAAGTCGTCCTCGGGCCCGATCGGCTGCGCGAGGTACGCGGTGCTGCCGCATTCCATGCAGTCGATGCGTTCCGCGATCGGCACGCCGCGACCGTAATCCTCAGACGACATTCGTCAAGAGCCGGTTTGCGTCAACGGCCCGTAGGTCTCGGGCCGGCGGGTGCGCAGCAGGGGGAAGAGGTCGAGCCAGTCGCGAGACTGATCGAGATCGAGGTCGGCGACGAGAACGGCGGGCTCGGATCGAGGCGCCTGCACCAGTGCCCGACCGTACGGATCGCTCACGAACGAGGATCCGTAGAACGTGATCGGGCCCTCGCGCCCGGTCCGGTTCACCGCGAGCATGAAGGTGCCGTTCATGATGCCCTGCGCCCGGATGACCTGTTCCCAGAGCGGCTCGGTGTCGAAGTCGGGGTGGTCGGGTTCGGATCCGATCGCCGTCGGGTAGACGAGCACCTCGGCGCCGGCGATTGCGAACGCGCGGGACGTCTCGGGAAACCACTGATCCCAGCACGTCGGGAACCCGAAGGCGGCGGTCTGGATCGGTGTGACGGGCCAACCGGAATCGCCGGGCCGGAACCACGTGTCCTCGTGGTAGCCGGCGGTGACGGGAAGATGGGTCTTGCGCGTGCGAGCGACGATCGCGCCGTCGGGCGCGACGACGAAGGCGGTGTTGTATCCGAGGCCGCCGTCGTCCGCCGCCTCGTAGCACGACGCGTGCACGTACGCTCCGGTCTCACGCGCACACCGGGCGACGAGCTCGTGCGTCGGCCCGCCCGGAAGCGGTTCCGGCTCGGCTTGGGGGTGGTTCGGATCGCGTCGCTCCACTGCGAAGTAGGCAGAACGCGTCAGTTCCGGCAGGCACACCAGGCGTGCGCCCTCGTGCGACGCGGTGCGAATGGCGTCGGCGATCGCGTCGTCGTGCTCGTGCGGATCGGGATGCCAATCGAGTTGGACGAGACCGACGCGGAGCGGCGCGCGCGTCGGCGGATGAACGCGCGCGGGCGACGGCGGTACGTCGAACGCGGTCCGAACGATCATTGCGGAACCTGCTGGGTGATGCAGTGGACGCCGCCGCCCCCGTACGCGAGCACGACGCCCGGTACCGGGATCACGGTGCGACCCGGGTAGTGCGCGCCGACGAGCCGGCACGCCTCGTGGTCGAACGCGTGCCCGCTCACCGGGACCGCGACGAATCCGTTGCCCGGGTAGAGGTTCACGTACGGCACGGGCAATCGCCGCCCGTCGAAATCGGCGTAGGGGAGCACGGGCACCTCGATGACCTCGACGCCGGCGGCTCCGAGCCGGGCAATGTTGTCGGCCGCGATCGCCGCGTTCGGGTTTGCGGGGTCGTCGCAGCCCTGAACCAATGCCGCACCGCTCGGCGTGAAGGCGACGACGTTGTCGACGTGGCCATCCGTGCCGTCGTCCTCGGCGATCGCGTCGGCGAGCCACACGATGCGATCGACGCCGAGGAACGATCGCAAGGCGCGCTCGATGTCGGTCCGGCTGCACGCCGGGTTGCGGTTGGGATTGAGGAGGCACCGCTCGGTCGTGACCAGCGTGCCCCGGCCGTCGACCGCGATGGATCCGCCCTCGAGCACGATGGGCGCCTCGTCGACCGGGAGACCCAGGTGCCGGGCGATCGCGGCACCGACGCGCGCGTCGGCATCATGGACCTGCTTGTCGCCCCAGGCATTGAACCGAAAGTGCACCGCGCGTAGGTCGCCGTCAGGTGTCTTCACGACGATCGGGCCGTCGTCGCGTATCCAGGCATCGTCGATCTCCAACATCACGATGTCGACCGCGTCGCCGACGCGGTCCGTAGCACTCGCGACGTCGTCGGGACGGACGACCAGCGTCACGGGCTCGTGCCCCGCGATCGCGCGTGCGATCTCCGCGTACACCGCGCGGGCCGGTTCCAGCTGGTCGGGAGTGAAGATGCATTGCGGTACGTCGGGCGGCCACGCCAGGAGGGTGCGACGGTGCGGCGCGCTCTCGGCGGGCATGCGACATCCCGAGGGAAGCGACACGACGGCAAGATAGCGTGCGCACATGCCGCTCACCGCCGAACTCGAGCAGTTGGCCGCACGCGTCTCGAATTGGGGTCGGTGGGGCGCCGACGACCAGCGCGGCACGCTCAATCTCATCACGCCCGACGTCGTGATGCGCGGTATCTCTTCGGTCCGCCACGGGCGCGTCTTCTCGCTCGCGATCCCGTTCGACCGTACCGGCCCGCAGTGGGACAACGTCCACATGCCCGAGCGCACGAACCCGGAGCTGCGTACCCACACCGTCAACGTCGCCTTCACCGGCGACCCGCACGACTTCACGACGAGCGACGACTCCTTCCGCATGGGATCGCAAGCCGCCACGCACTGGGACGCGATCGCCCACGCCGGCTACAACGGCAAGCTGTACAACGACACACCCAATGACGTCGTGCGGGCCGAGGGCGGCGCCGCCCGTCTCGGCATCGAGCACTTCGGACCGGTCGTGACCCGCGGCGTGCTGCTCGACATCGCGCGCACCCACGGCGTCGACCACTTCGACGACAACTACGCGATCACGGGCGACGACCTCGAGGCGGCCGCGACCGCGGAGGATGTCGTCGTCGAACCCGGCGACGCGCTGCTGGTGCGCACCGGGCAGATGCACTTCCTGCGGCTCGGCGACAAGCAGCGGTACTCCGTGCCGTCACCAGGATTGTCGACACAGTCGATCGCGTGGCTGCGCGATCACGACATCGCCGCGGTGGCCACCGACACGATGACGTTCGAGGTGTACCCGTGCGAAGATCCCAAGGTCTTCATGCCCGTGCACATGATCCAGCTCCGCGACGTCGGGCTCGCGCAGGGTCAGAACTGGCATCTCGACGAGCTCGCCGCCGACTGTGCCGCCGACGGCCAATACGATTTCCTGCTCGTCGCCCCACCGCTCCCGCTCACCGGCGCAGTGGGCGCGCCCGTGGTACCGGTCGCGATCAAGTAGCTGGGTCGAGCGGCGGGTTGGGCTGCACCTCGACGATGGGGACCCACATGTGCGCCGGCGCGGTCACGACCGTCACCACCGCTCGAGCGACGTCCTCCGGTTGCATGGTGTTGAAGTGACGTTGGATCCCGAAGTAACGCCAGCGCGGCATCAGCTCGTCGAAGACGCCGAGGTCCCATTCGTCGGCGAACCCGGTGAGCGTCGGCCCGACGCGGACGACCGACGAGCGCAACCCGACGCCTTCGGATTCGAGCGCAAGTGTCTGCGCGAAGGCCTCGATGCCGGCTTTGGTCGACCCGTATGTCGCGAGATGCGGACGCTTGTACACTGTCGCGTCGGACGAGATGAAGACGACATCACCGCGCTTGCCGTCGTCACGCAGTTGGCCGACGACGCGGCGCGTGAGCAGCATCGGACCGAGCAGGTTCGTCTCGACGATGCGGCGATGAACTTCGTCGCTCATCTCGTGGATCGCGCCGGGGAGCGCGGTGCCCGCATTGTTCACCAATACCTCGATCGTGCCCGCGTGCGCGCGGATGTAGATGCAAAAGGCGTCGATCGATGCCGGGTCGGTGACGTCGAGGGGGTGCACCAATGCCGTGCCTCCGGCGTCGGCCACGATCTTCGCGGTCTCGTCGAGGAGCTCCGCGCGCCGCGCGCCGAGTCCGACCGTCCAGCCGAGCCCGCCCAGGGCGACCGCGATCGCCCGGCCGATCCCGGCCGATGCTCCCGTGACCACCGCGACCCGCGCGTCAGGCGCCAAGGAATTCACCGCCGTTGACGTCGAGGGTCTGTCCGGTGACCACGCGCGACCACGGCGACACGAAGAACACGACGCTGTTCGCGATCTCGTCCTGGGGCGGGATCAGGCGAAGCGGGATCCGCGCTTCGATCTCGGCGCGCACGTCGTCGCGCGAGATCCCGCGTGATTCGGACTCCCAGCCGATGAACGTCTCGACGTTCGGGCCGCCGATCCATCCCGGAGCCACGCAGTTCACGCGCACACCTGCCGGGCCGAGCTCGACCGCCATGGTCTTCGCTGCAGTTTGGATCGCCGCCTTCGACGAGGAGTAGCCGCCCTCGAGCGCGCGAATGTTGCGCATGCTCATGGAGATGATGAACACGACCGCGGCGTCGCCGTAATCCGCCGCCGCCTTCTTCAAATGGGGGAGGCATGCCTGCGTGAGACCGAGAGCCCCCCAGACGTTCACCTCGAAGATCTTGCGCCACTTGCCGAGGTCGACCGACTCGAACGGCTCGAACGTGTCCATGCGGAACGCGTTGTTGACGAGCCCATCCAGGCGGCCGTACGCGTCGATCGTGCCGTCGACGAGAGACCGCACTTGATCGGGGTCGACGAGATTCGTCGGCGAGGCGAGCGCGCGCCCTCCGGCACCTTCGATCTCCCGTTGCACCTGGGAGAGATACTCGCCGTTACGGGCCGCGAGGACCACGGTCGCGCCTTCGCGGGCGAGCGCCCGGGCGTTTGCCTGACCGAGACCGGGCCCGACCCCCGACACGATGACGACCTTGTCCTGCAGCAGCATCCGCCCATCAGAGTCAGCGGGGCGTGCCCCGCGCAACCTGGGGACTACAAGGACGTCGGCGTTGCGCAGCGCGCGCGGACCAGGGGCTCGAAGTGCTCGAGCGGCAACGTGTCGTACTCGGGATCGAACGCGACCTGGTCCCAGTCGTCGGCGAACCGTGCCGCGAGATCGAACCAGGGTTCGCCCTCGTACTGGGAACGTGCGTCCGGGTCGCCCCCGAAGTGCTGGTAGTAGTGGCGGCCCTGGAAATCCTGGTGCGCACGAATCATGTGGTACACGTCGGTGCTCACGTACGGCTTGATGATCGCGGCCGAGATCTCCGGATGGTTCGGCACGCTCACGGCCTTTCCGATGTCGTGCAGCAGCGATGCGAACACGACCTCTTCGTCGGCGCCGGCCCGCTCGGCGCGCGTCGCGGTCTGCAACGAGTGCGTGAGCTGGTCGACGGCGAAGCCGTCGGTGATCGCCGCCAGCGAGCGCAACAGGTCGAGCACGCGTTCGGCGACCCGATCCTGGTGCTCGTAGGTCTCCTTGCCGATCACCGCCCATTGCTCGGCCGTGGACTGGTCCATACGGGTGAAGGTCTGAGCCATGTCTCGCAGCGTAGAGCAGCGGGGCCTGACGGATCAGGTCCGGCCGATCAGGGCTGGCCCAAGAGGAGCGCCGCGCCCTCGAGGAAGAAGTCCATCCCGGCGCCCTTGGCGTCGCCCGCGGTCCGCAGCTCGTCGTAGGTCATCGCCGCACCCCAAGGATGCGTGGCGAGCTTGCCCGTCCGACGACGCTCCTCCCACGGTCCGACGTAGAGGTATGGCTGCGGGACCGCGTCGTCGCCCGGCGACGCGCCGTAGGTCGCACGCGTGCCGGCCCCGGCATCGCCGAGCGCGCACGCGAGATCGAAGTGCTCGGGCCAGAGCGTCGCGGTCGTCGGGTCGTGTGCGGCATAGCTCTCGCGCAGCTCGTCGAGCAACGACTCGCCCAGGGCGATCCACGCCGCGAGCACGCCGGCCGAGTCTGGATCGACGGAAAGCGGGGCGTCGGGCGTGCACGGGGTCGCGGATTCGTAGACCTCGGCCGGCGCGCCGGGAGGAATACCGACGAACTGCGCCGCCGCGCCGACGGTCGTGATGCGGACGCGCGTGCTGGTGCCCGGTCGCTCGTGCACGAGCTCTACGCCGTCGACGCGCACGCGCTCTCCATCGCCGAACGTCGGCGTCCCGAATCCGCCGGGCGTGGGTACGAGGCCGATATGCCCATCGGAGCGGTAACGGGCGGGGGCGAGCACGTGCTCGGCGAGCGCATGCATGCCGTCGCGGGCCGCGACGAACGAATCGGGAAGCGGTTCGAGCACGGCGAGGACCTTAGAGCAAGCCTTTGAGAATCTCCGCAAGCTCCAGCGGTTTGTCTCCCTGGACGCTGTGACCGGCGCCGGCGACGACGACGACCCGCGCCTTCGGGTTCCGCCGCGTCAATTCGGCGACATCCTCGTTGTCGACCACCGGCGACGTTCCGCCACGAACGAGGAGGAGCGGCACTCCGACGCGCTCGACGGCGTTCCACAGCTCGTCGAGGCCGGGAATGATCTGGCCATCCTCGCCCTCACCGGAACCGCGACGCGGAAGGTCGTAGCGCCAACGCCACCGGCCGTCGCCGACCTCGATCGCGTTGTGGAGAATGCCGCGGCGTAGTGACGAGACGGTGCGCGTCGGATTGAACTCGATCGTGCGAGCGAGGATTTCGTCGAAGCTCTCGAAGAACTCCGGCCCGTCGATGAACTGCGCGATCGCCGAAGCCTTCTCGCGATTCACGCCCGGCGTGACGTCGACGAGCACGAGCTGGCGCACGAGATCCGGAGCGCGGTCGGCGAGCGCGAGCGACGTGAGCCCACCGAGCGACATGCCGACGACGACGCGCGCCTCGGGCGCGAGCTCGCGCAACGCCTCCTCGAGCGTGGCCGCGTTGCCGGCCGGCCAATACGCGTGATCGTCGCGATGCGCCGAATGTCCGTGGCCCGGAAGGTCGACGGCCAGGATCGGGCGATCGAGCGCGAGGGCCACGGTGTCCCAGGTGTGGGCGTTTTGCGCGCCGCCGTGCAGGAGCACCAGCTCGGGAGCTTCCCGGCCCCACGCCAGCGCACTGATGGTCCCGGCGCTCGTCTCGGCTTCGACGCGCCGCACGGCCGGCGAACCAATCCACGGAATTCCGAATTCCTCCGCGTTTTCGTGGAACAGCGCGAACTCGTCGTACACCGGGGCAGTGGGCATGAGAGATAGTCGACTCCAGCCCGGCCAGCTGACGCAATCGCGCTGCTCGCAGGGCGGTAATGCGAGGCGGACGAAGAGGCGTTCCTACACTTGGATCCGATGCGCGGGTTCCACCTGTCGTCCGCCGGGCTCCGCCGCTTCACCCTCGTCAATGTGGTGTTGCTCGCGGCGATCGTCGTCAGCGGCGCGGTGGTGCGGCTCACGAACTCGGGGCTCGGGTGCGCCGACTGGCCGAACTGCAGCGCGACGAAGCTCGTCGACGTATCGAGCCATCACGCCGCGATCGAGCAGCTCAACCGCATCTTCTCGGGAGCCATCGGCCTGCCGATCGGGCTTGCGTTGCTCGGTGCGTATCTCGTCCGGCCGAAGCGGAACGATCTCATCCGGCTCGCGTGGATCCTCTTCGGATTGTTCTGGGCAGAGGCGGTGCTCGGCGGCATCTCGGTGAAAGTGCGGCTGGCATGGGTCAGCGTCACCGGCCACTTCCTACTCGCGATCGCGCTCATCGCCGTCGCACTGGTGATGCACCACCGAGCGGGCCGCGCCACCGTTGCGCGCCGTCTCGCGGTACCACACGACACCTTGACCCTCGCCCGCGGCGTCTACGTGCTCACGATCTGGGTCCTCGTGATCGGGACCCTCGTCACCGCAGCCGGTCCGCACGGTGGTGACGCACAGGCCCGACGACTCGATTGGCCGCTGGGTGACGTAGCGCGGGTCCACGGCGTCTCGGTCGACGTTCTCGTTGCGCTCACGCTCGTTCTGATCGTCGCGCTGGTGCGAGCACGCGCGCCCCGGCGTGCGCTGAACATCGCGTCACTCACCGTGATCGTCATGGCCGCGCAAGGGGTCCTCGGCTACGTGCAGTACTTCGAGAAGATCCCGGCTGTGCTCGTCGGGATCCACGTGTTCGGCGCCGTATGCGTGTTCATGTGCGTGCAGCAGCTCCTCCTCGAGCTGCGCGTGGCCGACGACAGTGTCGTCGCCGCCGCGGGGCGCGAGACGACGCCGCGCGACGTCGTCATCGCGTTGTAGCGCGCCCCTACGACGGGACGTCGTCACCTGTGACAGGCTCGAGGCGTGCGCGTGCATCTCATAGACGGCACCTACGAGCTCTTCCGGCAGTTCCTCGCCCCGCGTCCGGGTCATCTCGACGGAGGCGGCACCGAGGTCGGCGCGACGCGGGCCGTGGTCGCGTCGATGCTCACGATGCTCGAGGACGGCGCGACCCACCTCGGCGACGCGACCGACCATGTGATCGAGTCGTTCCGGAACGACCTTTGGGAGACCTACAAGACCGGTGACGGCATCGATCCCCTGTTGCGGGAGCAGTTCCCGATCCTCGAGGACGCGCTCACCGCTCTCGGTGTCACGGTGTGGCCAATGGTCGAGTACGAAGCC
>JAUZEM010000154.1 GCA_030839005.1 Actinomycetota bacterium
GCGCAGCGGGCTCGACGTTCGTTTCGCCGTCACCGGCTCGACGAGCTTCTCGCTCGACCAGACAGCCGACCGGAGCGTCCTGACCCGGATCTACGGCGTCGGTCCGGTCGCGGGCACCACACCGCAACGCTCGGCCGACGGCCTCGCGCACCTGACCCTCGTCACGTGCGCCGGGACATTCAGGAACGGCACCCACGACCACCGGTTGGTCGTATTCGCCACCCGCATCGCCTGAGGTTCGGCCTGTGGCGTCAGCCGCTCTCGCCACCGTTCGCGGGAGGTCGAGTCTCCGCGACGATCCAGTCGACATAGGCCTCGAGTCCTCCGGTGATGTCGCAGGCGACGATCTCGGGAGTCTCGTACGGATGCCGAGCTCGTATGCACTCGGTCACGTCAACGACGCGCCCGGGTGTGGTCTTGCAGAGGAACAGCCACTCCCGCGCGTCATTGATCGATCCTCGCCACCAGTAACGACTCGTCACCGGACCGATCGTCTGCGCGCACGCGATGAGATGCGCGTTCAACAGTTCCACGACGATCGCGTTGCCCTGCGCGACGTCGTCGATCGCGAACTGCACTTGCACACTTCTCACCAGACGAGGGTCAGCTAGCGCGCAACGCGCGCGAACACGAGATCTTCGGCCCGTGCCGTCCGGATCGACCACGAAACGGTAAGCACCACGGCGCTGATGGTGATCGCGAGGCTGACGAAGCTTCTCACCGCTACGAACGTCGGCGTCGAAAGCAGCACGAGCAAGGAGAATGTGGTTGCCGCGCTCAGGAGGTGAACGCCGGCCCATAACAGCGTGAGGCCGCTGAACAGGCGGACCACGCCGGGGCGGCACGCGATCTCGGGCGCGAGCGGACAGAAATCGGATGCCATGCGGGCGATCATCGGGCGACCGAACATCAGCGATCCGAAGAAGACGAGCGCGAGCGCGAGCGTCGTTGCGACCGGCTGCAAGAAGTACATGAACGTGCCACTGAGGATGCCGACAATTGTGCGCACCGTCAGCCCGATGACTGCGAGCTGAAGCACGCCCGGAATTCCGTGGCCGCCGATGAGCCGGCGCAGCACCGCTCCGTACGACCAGGTCAAGACGGCGAGCATCGCCGGAGTCGGTCCGAGGGTCACGAAGAACACGTACAAGAGGATCGCGGGGATGATCGTCGCCTCGATGAGCGAGGGCAGCGAGCGACGCCCGACGACGGCGAGAACGCGCAGCTTTGACACCGACGAAGCGGCATGACGAGCGCCGGACGGAGCGGCGACGAGCATCGGCCGATCGACCACTCCGTGAAGGGGAATTTCGTCGCCGAGAAATGGACCCGGCGAATCGACGGCGAGCGAACGATCCATGTCGGCACGACCGATCTGAGCCCCGGTCGGCGAACCATCTGCCCGGCGAAGAAGCCACGCGTATTGTACCCCCCTGGGAGCTCGATGCCTGACGGCCGTCGGGTCAGCCTGTTCGTCCGAGGGAGGCCTTCCGACGAGCAGACGAATCCTTACGCGGCCGCCCGTCGGCCTTGATCGCGCGCGGGCGCGATTTCGATGTCACGAGGAGGTTGAGCACCTCGCCGACGGTCCGCTCGCGGCCGGTGGAGTCGGGAAGCGGCATGTGACGCTGGATCGAGTACCGGTTGCGGCGCCCGTCGCGTTCTTTCAACACGTACCCGGCGTCGGTCAGGTCGGCGACGATGGCGAAGGCACTTCGTTCGGTGATGCCCAGCGCCTCCGCCATATCGCGCAGTCGGAGCCCCGGATCGTGCGCGATGCAGAGCAGAACGCGGGCATGGTTCGTGAGGAAGCTCCACTGGGCCACGGGGGGACTCTAGCAATCAGTTTCCGGTATTCGAGTGCTAGGATTCGGGGACTGCGGCGGGAGCAACCGTTACCCCGCCTCCTGTTCAAAACAGCACGCGGGGAAAGGGAAGTGGCGAGCGCCTGATGCGATATCTCTACACGGTCGACGACGACCAACTGTTCGCGTACGCCCCCGGTCGGCGCGACTTCTTCCGTGCCGGCGACGACGGTCTCTGGGCTCACGAGTCACACGGCTGGCTCGTCGCCGCGGAGTCCGGAGAAACCTTGGCGCACCGAACCGGAGATGTGTACTACGGCGCCGTCGACGGCGAGCGTCTGTACCGTGTGACCGCGGATCGGGTGCCCGAGCTGGAAAAGAACGGATCGGGAACGGATCAGAGACCACGACCTCGACGCGCGACCCATCGGGTTGTCCGTACGCGACATTGAGCGCTTCCCGCGCCGCGGTGCTGCTGTCGAATCTCATCTGCTGCCTACCACGGAAGCAACGAGCAGAAGGAGACCGCGAATGAACGCCGACCGCGGAAGTCTCGAGCGCAGCGTCGCGCGACTCGCCTCGGAGCGCACCACGCTCTTCAATCGCTCCGGCACCAGTTTCGGCCTGTCGGTCGTGGATCAAAACCGGCTGCGCGTCGTCGAGCGCGAGCTCGACGAATGCTTCGGCGCGCTGCGCGAGATGCGCGCCATCCGAGACGCCAGTCGGTTCAGCCGCGAGGATCCCGTCGTTCGGCGCGCGATCACACGAAACGGCGAAACGCCGACAAGATCCCGAAGGGCTACCTGAGGGAGCGAGCCGGCTTGACTCCGATCGGGCGATACTCTAGATTGTCAATCAGATTTGTCGAGATAGGACGAAGATGGTTACGACAGCTGGAGATGCACCAGTCCGAGATGCCCCAGTTGGGGATGCGGCGGCGGGAGAGCGGCGGTTGACGCAGTGGATGCTCGACGTCGGCACCCCGCCGGCGCGTGTCTTCGAGCTCCTTGCGGAAGCCGCAGGTATCGCGCACGGCGCACGCGTCAGCCGCGGTTTGGACTTCGCGCCCAGGGTGCCCGCGACCGAGCCGCGTGCCCGCGAGCTCGCACGCCTCGCCTCTTGAGTCGGGTGGGTTCGGTGTGTGCGGTTACCGGCGTCCTGAGCGGTCGCCCGTAACGAGACTTCAGCTCGGAACCGCGCCCGCGCGACGCCGCTGCCGGAGTATGCGCCGTCGTTCGCGCTCGGACGCGCCACCCCACACGCCTTGCTCGATGCGGTGTTGCAGCGCGTATTCGAGGCACTCGTTCTGCACGGGACAGCCGCGACAGATCCGCTGAGCCGCTTCGACGCCGAGGCCGTTGCCCGGGAAGAACGCCCGCGTGTCCGCGCCTCGGCAACTTCCCTCCAGCATCCACGCGTATTCGTCGAGAATCTCGTGCACGTTGCGCAACCTGTCGGCGACCGTCCGGGCCGCACGGGTGCTCGGGGCCGGCTGTGGTGGAGCGGGCCGTCGTCGGATTTCCTTGCAAGGGCCGTCAGTGACGAGATCGGCGCTCGGTCTCAGCCGGCCCCCTGCGGGGCGGGGTGCGGGGGAACCGACCGAGATCCGAGACCTGCCGGGGAGTATCCGGGGCGTCGATGAAAGTCGGCTGTGAACGAGGTGAGGAAAATGTGGAGGCTCCGTGGCATGCCCTGGTCACGGGTGTCTGTGGAAGCCGAGCGCGTTTATCAACAAGCAAGTCACACCCTTGTCCTCTTCCTCCCCACAGCCCGTACCGCGGACAATCGCATGTATGCGACGCGCTTCGAGGCCGGTATGACACAGAGCTCGCCCGTTACCGAACACGATCTCGCGAGGGCGTGGCAGGAGCAGGCCGAATGCGCGCAGTACGCGGGGCGGGTCGACTTCTTCCCCGCGCGCGGCGAGTCCGTACGCGATGCAAAAGCGGTGTGCACGATATGCCCCGTCAGGAACGAGTGCCTCGAGTTCGCGATGCGGTTGAAGGTCGTGCACGGCGTGTGGGGCGGTCTCAGTGAACGGGAACGACGCTCCCTTCGTCGCGAGCGCAATCGCGACGCGATCGGCAAGCGCGCTTCTCACTGACGCGCAGGTCTACGCGCGCCGGTCAAGCGCTGAGGTCGTAGATACGTCGTCCGCGCGCGAATAGGCGTTTGCCACTCACTGTGGCCGTCCGGATGGTTAGTGTGACGTGCGGGTCACGCGCTCGTCACATGGGGCCGACGACGGTGGTGGCGACGGCCTCGCACCGAGCGAGACCCGAAATCGCGCCGAAGGTCTCGTTGCCATGACAGTCGCAATCACCCCGAATCTCGCCGACGCAAGCAACCCGCGAGCCCAGACTCCGGCCGCCGCCGTGGCTCGCCGGAACGCACTCGTGGAAGAGGCGATCCCTCTGGCCAAGTTGATCGTCGGTACCTACTGCCGGGATCACGGAATCTTCGGTCTTCGTGAGGAGATCGAGGCCGAGGCGTTGGCCGGGTTGTTGAACCTCGCGGATACCTACCGGCCGGCGTCGCCGTGGCTCAAGTACGTGAACCGCAACCTGAAGTTTCGCCTCATCGATGCGATGCGGAGACGGTCGGGGCGAACGAGTGGGAAGAACTTCGAGCGACGGTCGAACATCAACGACGCCGACGTGCTCGACCTGCGGCTCGAAGCGATCGGCCGCGGGGATCCCGCGTTTGCCGAGATCGAAGTGGCCGACGCGTTCGAGTTCGCGACCAAGCGGATGCCGCAGCGCACGAGGTGGATCATCTCCCAGCGCATGGCCGGCGTGAAGATGGATGAGATCGGCGCCGAGCTCGGGATCTCGGAGTCGCGAGTCAGCCAGATCCTGTTCGAGATCCGCCCGGAGTTGGAGCGTGTGCTGGTCGGTCAATGACGAACCGTCCGCCTCCATCTGTCGGTGTTACGCGGGCTTGTCGGTGCTACGCCGGCCGAGGCTCGTGACGAGGTCGGAGATGTGCGCGGTCGGCTCGA
>JAUZEM010000199.1 GCA_030839005.1 Actinomycetota bacterium
ACATGCACGCGCGCGGCACGCTGCGCCATTCCGCGATCGCGGTGACGGTCATGTCGAATCTCGGTCTGCGGCGGGCAATGCGAGCCGACGGCATCCGAGTGATCGAGACGCCCGTCGGCGACCGCTACGTCGTGGCCGCGATGCAGACGAACGATCTCGTCCTCGGCGGCGAGCAATCCGGCCACATCGTGTACTCGGAGTACGCCACGACCGGCGACGGCTTGCTGACCGGTCTGCTCGTGGCCGATCTGCTGCGGCGCGCGAACCGTCCGCTCTCCGCGCTCGCGGGGCAGATGACGCGCGTCCCGCAGGTGCTCGTGAACGTACGCGTGGCGCGCCGGGTCGACGTGGCGGCGTCGGTGGTACTCGACGAGGCGGTGCGGAGCATCGAACGGGAGCTCGGCGAAACCGGTCGGGTCCTGGTGCGGGCGTCCGGCACGGAGCCGCTCGTGCGGGTGATGATCGAAGCGGACGCCCAGGCGATGGCCGACGCGGCCGCCGAACGTCTGCGTCGCGTGGTGACCAGGGAGTTCGGCCGCGGCGAGGAGACCTAGAATTCCGACGATGTGCGGAATCGTGGGCGTGGTTCGTCAGCATGGGCGTCGTGTCCCGCCCGATCTGGCGGCCCTCCGGCGCAGGCTGGCCGAGGCCGAGAGTCTGCTCGAGCTGATGGGCGACCCGACCGTCCCGTCGCTCGAAGCCGCGGCTCGAACCCTTCGTGAGGTCGACCGCAACCTGCGGGAGGGCGACGGCGTGCGTGCGCTCGTCGAGGACCCGATCGCGCGGGCCGGGCTCGTCCACCACGGCGACCGCGCGGCGGAGCGCCTGTCCGAGATCGAGGTCCGGCTCGACGCGATGAAGAACATCGACGGTGCCGGCATCGAAGCGTTGAACGCGGCGCTGATCACGTGCAAGGACGCGCTCTGGTCGATCCGAAAGGACCGGATCGAGCTCGCACTCGCGATCGAGGATTTGATGGTCGGAACGGGTTCGGCCGCACTCGAAGCCTTCCACGCAGTGGAGCTCACACTGTCGGCGATCGACCGGCTGGAGGTGCGGGGCCGCGACTCGGCCGGCTTGCACGTCCTGGTGACCGGCCACGGTCTCGACCTCGACGATCCCACGATCGCCCGTCTGGTCGCGCAACGCAACGCGGATCCACTCTTCATGGCGGGCTCCGTCCGCACGCCCGGCGGCCATCTGGCCTTCGTCTACAAGACTGCGGCCGAGATCGGTGAGCTCGGCGACAACACCGCGCGATTGCGCGCGCAGATTCGAGACGACGACCTCCTGCACCATGCGCTGCGGGCAGAAACCGCGCAGGCTTCGGTGCTCGCGCACACCCGATGGGCGAGCGTCGGCATCATTTCCGAGGCGAACGCGCATCCACTGAACCAAGAGGAGCTCGACGGCGCGGGCCGGGTCGACGGTTCGCAGGTGTACACGATCGCGGCACTCAACGGCGACGTCGACAACTACGCCGATCTCAAGGCCCTCGACGAGCTGCACTTCCCGGCCGAGATCACCACCGATGCCAAGGTGATCCCGGCGCTGGTCGCGCGCCGTATCGGAGCAGGTGTCGATCTGGTCGAGGCGTTCCGCTCGACGGTCGCCTCGTTCGAGGGTTCGGTCGCGATCGCGCTCCAGTCGAGCGTCGATCCCGACTGTCTGCTTCTCGCGCAGCGCGGAAGCGGTCAGGCGCTGTACGTCGGCCTGGCACCGGACGCGTTCGTCGTCGCGAGCGAGCCGTACGGTCTGGTGGCCGAGTGCGACGTGTACGTGCGGCTCGACGGCGAGACGATGGTCGATCCGGGCAACCCGGCGAGCCAGGGCCAGGTGGTGATACTCGACCGGCGCCGAGCGGGAACGCTCACAGGTGTGCGGCGACTGTCGTATGACGGGCGCGAGCTGCCGGTAGGTGAGGCCGACCTTCAGGTGCCGCAGATCACCACCCGCGACGTCGACCGCGGCGACGCCCCGCACTATCTCCTGAAGGAGATCTCCGAGGCGCCGGCGTCGTTCCGCAAGACGCTGCGCGGCAAGATCATCGAACGCGACGGCCTGCTCGACGTGCGCCTGCCCTCGGAGACCCTTCCGGCCTCGGTGCTCGAGGCCCTGCGTTCCGGGGCAATCAGGCGCGTGCTCGTGATCGGACAGGGAACCGCGGCGATCGCCGGCCAGAGCCTCGTGCAGGCCCTGCGTGCGGCGATCGCCGGAAGCCCGGTCACGATGGAGGCGACGCTCGCGACCGAGCTCTCGGGCTTCGGGCTTGCGGCCGACATGAGCGACACGCTCGTCGTCGCGACCTCGCAATCCGGAACCACGACCGACACGAACCGTACGGTCGATCTCGCCCGCGCCCGAGGCGCGCTCGTGATCGCCATCGTGAACCGGCGTCAGAGCGATCTCGTCGACAAGGCCGACGGTGTGTTGTTCACGTCCGACGGTCGCGACGTCGAGATGAGCGTCGCGTCGACGAAGGCGTTCTACTCTCAGGTCGCGGCCTGCTTCCTCCTCGCGTTCGCGATCGCCGCGGAGCTGTGCGACGACGACGCCGACCGCCGCCGCTATCGCCACGAACGTCTCGTCGCCCTGCGCGAGCTGCCGAGCGCGATGTTCGACCTGATCGGCCGGCGCGCGACGATAGGCGCAACCGCGCAACGCAACGCGTTGAGCCGTCGCTCATGGGCCGTCGTCGGCAACGGTTTGAATCGCGTTGCCGCGTACGAGATTCGCATCAAGCTCTCCGAGCTGTGCTACAAGTCGATCGCTTGTGACGTGACCGAGGACAAGAAGCACATCGATCTCTCGGCCGAGCCGATGATCCTCGTGTGTGCGGCCGGTCTGCGCGGTTCCAACGCCGACGACGTCGCCAAGGAGATCGCGATCTACCGGGCGCACAAGGCGGCCCCGATCGCAATCGTCGACGACGGCGAAGACCGTTTCTCCGCCGCGGTCGACACGATCTCGGTTCCAGTGGTGCACCCCGATCTCGCGTTCGTCCTCTGCACGATGGCCGGGCATCTCTTCGGATACGAGGCCGCGCTGGCCATCGACGCGTCTGCACGACCATTGCGGGAGGCCCGCGGTTGCATCGAGACCGCGTTCGCGTCCTCTGGCAACGGCGACGATCCTCTCGGCGCGCTCGCAACCGCGCTCGAACCGCATGCCGCGCGGTTCTTCGACGAGCTGCGGACTCGCAACTACGACGGAAGCCTCGAGGCGGCCACCGCCGTGCGTGTCGCCTCGGTGCTGCGCTATGCGACCGGTCTCCAGCACCTGGACACGTACCAGATCGAGTTCGGCAAGGTGGGAACACCGAGCTCGGTGGTCGAAGACCTGAACGCCGCGCTCACGAAAGCCATCGACGAGCTCACCCGCCCGATCGACGCGATCAAGCATCAGGCCAAGACCGTGACCGTCGGCATCTCGCGCTCCGACGAAACGCTGCTGCTCGTGCCGATCGTGAAGGAAGTCCTCGCGGCCGGTGCGCCGCGCGACAGCCTCACCTACCGCGCGCTGCGGACGCTCGTCGCGCTCGATGCCTCGATCGAGAGCGTGGCGGGCTGGACGCGCTACAACATCCAAGGCGAGACGATCAACGTCGTCGATCGCGGCGGCATCGCGCGCGACATCCCGTCCCGCACGGAGACGAACCCGGTGCTCCGCGGCAGCAAGCACCGGGCGGCGGCCGAGCGCGAGGTCACGGTCGTGCGCGGACGGGCCGACGGCCGGACGATGATCTTCGTGCCCGAGGTGAAAGGCAACCAGACGACCGGGCTCACGTTGTTGCACGTTCGGTTCCACGATCGGTTGCCGGGGGACGTCGCACGACGGGTGCTCGAGGGCTACCGCGATCGTTACCAGGCGATCGCCGACCAGGTGACGGAGACGGAGCCGGTGATGCGCGACGACGTGCTCGCCACGATCGACTTCGTCGACCTCCTTACCGAGCCGGTCGTACTCCTCGCCGATTCCTGGAGAGCCTGAACCCGACGTGCGGCCGGTCGTCACTCCCGCGGATATGGGCGAGGCCGATCGCCGCACGATCTCGTCGGGCACATCAGAAGAAGCTCTTG
>JAUZEM010000223.1 GCA_030839005.1 Actinomycetota bacterium
AACCCGGCCCACATCTGGGTGAGTTGCGACTGGATGCCGAGATCACCCGGCTCGCCGAACGTGGTCTCGAGCTGTGAGAGCACGTTCTGCACGCGGTCGAGCAAGCCGGACGCGCCGTGTTCAATCGCGGCGCGGATCTCGAGGAACTGGTCGCGGAAGCGGGTCACGTCGACGACGCTGACGCCGCCGCCGTCACCCGTGTACTTCGACCAGATCGCCGGTACCGCGGGCGCGCCCACGCTCTGCAGGTTCACCGCCTGGCGGGAGTATCCCTCGGTGTTCGCGTTCGCGACGTTGTGACCCGCGAGCTCGAGACCTCGTCGTTGCGCGTAGAGCGCGGAGAGCGCGGTCTGAAGGCCCGAGAACTCCGACATCAGATCGCCTCGTCGATGAGTCGCAGTCCGAGCGATCCGTTTGCGGCGGCGCCCGTCGGTGTGTACGAGTCGTTCTCGACGTGGCCGATCGTTGCCAGCGCTTCACGCGCGGCCTGGTGACCACGCGCGAGCAGGTCGCGGTTTGCCCTCGCGACGCTCTCGATCTCCTGCGCGGTCTCGAGGAGCGCGCGGCGGTGCTCCTCGAAGATCTTGTCCCACGGCGTCGGAGTCAGCTGCGAGAGCTCGAGCAGACTCGGCGCGGTAGACAGCCCGAGCTCGCGCGCCGTGCCTTCTACCTGCACCGCGCGCTCCAGCTCGGCTTTCTTGAGCTCCTCGAGCACCGTTTCGACCTCACGAGTGGCATGGGAGAGCCATCGCGTGCGGCCGGCGGCGAGGACCAGCTGCTCCTCTTCGAGCTTGAAAACAAGCAGTTCGAGGAGCTGGCGTTCGCGCCACAAGATGTTCGAGACGTCATTCAGAGCCATGTACGACCTCTACCCGGGGTCTGGTTGGCTCGTTCTTGATCGGCCAAACCGGGCGTGCGATGAAGCAAAGCCGCGCGCGTCTCAGGTAGGACGTACCGCCAGGGGCCTCTCGGAGAATCTCTAGGCGAGGATTCCCGCCGCGACGGCCCGGCCGATCGCCTCGTTGCGGTTGGCGGCGCCGAGCTTGTCGTAGATGTGTACGAGGTGGGACTTCACCGTCGCAACCGACACCGACAGCGCGCCCGCGATCTCGCGGTTCGTGCGCCCCTCGGCGAGGAACACCAGCACCTCGCGCTCGCGGAGCGTGAGTAGCACGCCGTTCTCGCCTTCCGGCTGGGTACGGAGACGCACGCGGCCCGCCAATGCGGGCAGGAGCGCGGGCACGACGACCTTCTCTCCCTTGAGCACGCGCTCGACCACGGTCGCGAATTCCTCGCAGCTGCCGTTGCGCAGCGCGATGCCGTCGATACCGAGCGCGACGAGCAGCCCGACGTCTTGTTCGGACGCTCGGCTGACGAGCCCGACCACGACCGCACGGTGGCGGAGCCGTTCGACAACGTCGACGAGTGGCAGATCGGCCGGCAGGCCAATGACCACGAGCTCCGGCTGCTCGACCGCGGTCAGGCTCACGAGCTCGCGGCCGGAATGGGTCTCGGCGATCACATCGATGCCGAGGGGTTCCAAGACCGCGGTGACGCCGAGCCGAACGAGCGCGAACTCGTCGACCACAATTGCCCGCGTTGTCTGGGTCGCGTCGCGCACGGAGCCTCCCGGACCAAAGCAACGTAGCCCCGGACCTGTACGCACCTGCGGACCACAGCGGACGGCAAACAGGTAGTCACGCTGCGCGCGCCCGAACATCAACCCTGTGGTTGATCAAGGAAGGAGCGCGGTTTTCCCGACAACTCCTTCAGTGGCACGCACAACGAACCCTGGGGGGCTCGCGTTGAAGACGCACTCCGTCGACCTGACCCGCGCTGAGATCGAGGACAAGTTGGTGCGCCAGCACCTACCCCTCGTGCAGTACGTGGTATCGGAGATCGCACATCGCATTCCGAGTCATGTATCGCGCAACGACTTGGTCTCGGCCGGCATGCTCGGCCTCGCGCAAGCCGCTCGCAACTACGACCCCGACCGGGGCATCGCATTCGACCGGTTTGCGTCGACCCGTATCCGCGGCGCGCTGCTCGACGAGCTTCGCGGTCGTGACTGGGCGAGCCGTTCCGTTCGTTCCCGTGCCCGCGGCCTGCAAGCGGCGAGCGAAGAGCTCACGAGCCGTCTCGGGCGGCCACCCACGACCGACGAGGTCGCCAAGGAACTCTCCGTCCCGGCCGAGATCGTGCACAAGCTCGTCGACGACGTGCACCGCGCGACGGTCCTCAACTACGAGTCGCTCGTGCTCGAAGGCGATGCCGAGTCGTTCCTCGCGACGCCCGACGGCGGCCCCGAGGACACGATCGTCGAGCGCGAACGTCGCGCCTACCTGACCGACGCGGTTGCGGCACTGCCCGATCGTCTGCGCAAGGTCGTCATCGGATACTTCTTCGAAGAGCGTTCGATGCAGGATCTCGCCGACGAGCTCGGTGTGAGCGAATCGCGCGTCTCCCAGTTGCGGGCCGAGGCCTTGCTCCTGTTGAAGGACGGCGTCAACTCGCAACTCGAGCCCGACGCCGTTGCACCGGAACCGCGCCCCAACGGTCGCGTCGCACGTCGCAAGGCGTCGTACTACGCGCAGGTTGCCGCCGGCTCCGACTACCGGACCCGCCTCGCGGCTCGACCGGTGCCGGTGCAGGAAAAGGTTGCGCTCGCGAGCGCCGCCGAAACGGCATAGCGAAAGCAATAGCCAAAAGTTCTTTCGATTTCCTCAGATCCCATCCTGCCCCGCCGAGGTGAACGAGCCTGCCCAAAGGGTGGGTGAGTCGCACAGCGCGACGGCACCAA
>JAUZEM010000263.1 GCA_030839005.1 Actinomycetota bacterium
CGAACATGCGGCAGGATCCCGCGTACGCGCAGTCCGTAATCGCGCGCCCCTTCGCGCAGCACGAACCGGATCACCAGCACCGGCGGAATGACATACGAGGCGATCACGACGACGGCCCAGAACGCGAGCTGATTCCAGTCGCGGTGCGTCGACACGAGCATGCCGTCGTGCAACCGCGACGCGAGGCCTGGCAAGCCGAACGTGCGCAGGATCGTCTCGAGCCACTCGGGCCGGCTGCCGTCGGAAAGAAAGTTCCCGCACGTGAGCGCGACCGCCGCGGTTACGAAGACCAGCACCATCTTGCGATCGGTCTGGGGTGTCGTCGAGGAGTGTGCGTCCGCGTCGGCGCGCACGTCGGTGACGTAGGTGCGCCACAGGTTCGCGATCGGGGTCAGGGTCGGCGCGGCCGGTTGGTCCACCCACCCTCCTCCGTCGGAAACCACCCTCCGGCCGCGAACGTGCCGCCGTCGACATGCACGGTCGTACCGGTGACGAAGTTCGACAGACCCGACGCGAGGAACACCGCGACTCCGGCGACGTCGGAAGGCTGTCCGAAGCGACCGAGCGGCACCCAGGTCGGGATCAGATGCTCGTCCTCCGGCCCGACCCACCGCGAGTACGGAACCTGCAGTGTCTCCGTCACGTCCGGCGCGATCGCGTTCACCCGCACCCCGTGACGGGCGTACTCGACGGCCAACGAGCGGGTGAAGCCCGTGATCGCGGCCTTGAAGGCGGAGTACACGGCGCGGGTCGGGATCGCGCGGAACGCCTCGATGGTCGAGACGTTGACGATGCTGCCGCCCTCGCCCTGATCGACCAGTCGCGGAAGCACCGCACGCGAGCACGCGAAGACGTGCGCAAGATTCACTTGGTACAGCGCGTCCCATTCGCGGTCGGTCTGTTCGTGGAACGCAACCCGCCGCCCGCCGAAATGACCGACGTTGTTGACGAGCACGTCGACGCGGCCGAAGTTGTCGTGGGCGGCGACGACGAGCGCTTCGGAGCTCTCGGGCTCGCGCACGTCGCAGACGACCCCCACGACCCGCTCTCCGACTGCCGCCTGGGTTTCACGGGCGCGGTCGACGTCGATCTCGGCGAACACCACCGACGCGCCCTCGGCGAAGAAACGCTCGACGATCCCGCGGCCGATTCCGCCACCTCCGCCCGTGACGATCGCGACCTTGCCCTCGAGCACGGGGCGGCAGCCTAAGGCCACCGCCCCGTAGGTGCTCGGGGGTGGGGATCAGGTCAAGGCGATCGCGAGGACCTCGCGCACGTCGCGCACCGGGTGCACGTGCAGCAGCTCGCGCACCTGCTCGGGCACGTCGTCCAGATCGGGTTCATTGTCGATCGGGATGACCACGTCGGTCAGACCCGCGCGATGAGCCGCGAGCAACTTCTGCTTCAAACCGCCGATCGGCAGCACCCGTCCCTGCAACGTGACCTCTCCCGTCATGCCCACGTTGGGCTTGACCGGGCGTCCCGTCACCAAGGATGCGAGCGCGGTCGTCATCGTGATGCCGGCCGAAGGACCGTCCTTCGGGATCGCGCCCGACGGCACGTGCAGGTGGAACTTGCGGTGCTCGAACGCGCCCGGCAACACGCCGAGCTCGTTCGCGTTCGAACGAACGAACGAAAGCGCGATTTGCGCCGACTCCGACATGACGTCACCGAGCTGACCCGTGACCTGCAGCCCGGGCTCGCCGTCCATGGCGGTCACCTCGATCGTGAGCACGTCGCCGCCGGCACCCGTCACGGCCAGACCCGTCGCGAGCCCGGGGATCGGCGCGCGCGACGCGTCGTCCTGACGGAAGCGCGGACGACCCACATACTCCTTCAGGTCGGGCTCGTCCACGACGACGCTCGTCGCCTCGTGTCCGGCGACCTTGCGCACCGACTTGCGGGCGATCTTGCCGATCTGCCGTTCCAGACCGCGCACACCGGCCTCGCGCGTCCACCCGTTCACGAGCGCGTGGAACGCGGCGTCGGTGACGTCGAGTTCGTCGTCACGCAACCCGGCCTTCTCGCGTTGGCGCGGGAACAAGTGGTGTTTCGCGATGGAGACCTTCTCGTCCTCCGTGTAGCCGTCGAGCGACACGATCTCCATACGGTCGAGCAGCGGCCCGGGAATGGTCTCGAGCACGTTCGCGGTCGCGAGGAACAACACGTCGGACAAGTCGAGGTCGAGCTCGAGGAAGTGGTCACGGAACGTGTGGTTCTGTGCCGGATCGAGCACCTCCAGGAGCGCGCTCGCCGGATCGCCCGACCAGCCGCCGGCCTGGAGCTTGTCGATCTCGTCGATCAACACGACCGGGTTCATCGCCTTGGCTTCGGTCAATGCGCGCACGATTCGGCCGGGACGGGAACCGACGTACGTACGCCGGTGACCACGGATCTCCGCCTCGTCGCGCACGCCCCCGACCGCCACGCGCACGAAGGGACGACCCAATGCGCGCGCGACCGACTCTCCCAGCGACGTCTTGCCGACGCCGGGAGGACCGACGAGCGCGAGGATCGCGCCCGAACCGCGGCCGCTGACGGCGCCCAGGCCGCGCTCGCGCCGCAACACGCGCACGGCCAAGAACTCGAGGATGCGGTCCTTCACGTCGCCGAGCCCTTCGTGATCGGCGTCCAACACGCGTCGAGCATCCGGGATGTCGTCGCTCTCGTGCGCGTACTCGCCCCACGGCAGGTCGACGACCGCGTCGAGCCAATTTCGGACCCACGCCTGCTCGGGGTTCTGCTGGCCCATGCGCTCGAGCCGGTCGAGCTCCTTGTCGACCGCGAGCCGCACGGCGTCGGGCAGAACCTTCTCCGCGAGCTTGGCGCGGTACTCGGCGACGACGTCGTCGTCGCTCTCGCCCAGCTCCTTGCGGATCTCGTCGAGCTGGCGACGCAGCAACAACTCGCGCTGCTGCTTGTCGAGGCCGTCGGTGACGTTGGTCCGGATCTTGTCCTTCAGCTCGAGGTCGGCGAGCGCTTCGCGCATCCACCCGAGGACGAGCTCGAGGCGCGCTTCCACCTCGATGGTCTCCAGCAGCTCGACCCGCTGCTCCATCGTCAGTTCCGGCGCGTACGCCGCGGTGTCGGCCAGCTGGCCGGGATCGTCGACCCCGGCGAGCACGTCGGCGATGCGGCGCGCGCCCCGGTGCTCGAGAATCGTCTCGACGAGCGCGCGGTACTCGCGGGCGAGCTCGCGGGCGCGCTCGGTGGGCGCGGACTCCTCGAGCGGCTCGACTTGCACGTGCAGTGCGCCGTGCGCGCCGAGCTCGCCGGTTCCGACCCGGCCCCGGGCGACACCGCGAATTACGAGCGCACGGGTGCCGTTCGGGAGGTCGCCGGCGCTCTCGATCGCGGCGATCGTTCCCACGCGGGCAAAACGGCCGTCGAGACGCGGCACGAGCACGATCTGGTTGCCGGCAACGGCGGCCGCTTCGGCCGCGCGCTTCGCCTCGTCGGTCTCGAGGGCAATCGTGACCACCATCTGCGGCAGCACGACGCCTTGCGTGAGGGGCAACAGGGGCAGGAGTTGGGTCTTGGTGTCTGACATAGTGCCGGGTGTAACGGTGGAGGGCGATTCCCGATTCCCTCGGTCGGCATTCACATCGGATTTGGCAACAGGCACATGGCACCTGACGCAAACGTCCTGTTCATCACCGCCGACCAGTGGCGCGGCGACTGCCTGAGCGCGGCCGCGCACCCGGTGGCGCGCACGCCGAACCTCGACCGGCTCGCCGCCGGCGGCGTGGGATTCCGGCGCCATTTCGCCCAGGCCGCGCCCTGCGGACCGAGCCGCGCCGCCCTGTACACCGGCATGTACCTGATGAACCACCGGTCGGCGCTCAACGGCACCCCGCTCGACGCCCGCCACGACAACGTCGCCCTCGTCGCCCGCCGTCTGGGCTTCGAACCCGCGCTCTTCGGCTACACCGACACGAGCATCGACCCCCGGACGGTCGCGCCCGGCGACCCGCGTCTCTTCCGCTACGAGGGCGTGCTTCCGGGCTTCGACCCGGTGTGTCATCTGCCCGAGGGCGAACCGTTCGCGTGGCTCGAGTGGATGCGCGCCGGCGGCGTCGACGTTCCCGACGACTGGCGCACGTTCGTCGACCGTCCCGCGAGCGGTACGCGCTGGCGCACCCAGTACGACGCGGAGCACTCCCAGACGCGGTTCCTCACCGACCGGTTCCTCGCGTGGGCCGACGGCCGGGGATCGCATGCATGGTTCGCGCACCTCTCGTTCCTGCGACCCCATCCTCCGTTTCTCGCCCCCGCTCCGTACGACACGATGTTCGATCCGCAG
>JAUZEM010000293.1 GCA_030839005.1 Actinomycetota bacterium
TCGAGAAATAGCGGGTGGTTATCGTGTTGTGCGGGTTTCCTGAAGCGGTGAGCGAGCGCAAGCGAGCGAACTCGCCAGCGAGCGAACGATCGCGGCGCACGTATCGTGCGCCGCAGAGAGCGAGCGCTTAAACATGGCTGGTCCCTCGGGGCAGAAGATTCGCATTCGGTTGAAGGCGTACGACCACGAGGTCATCGACCAGTCGACGAAGAAGATCGTCGAGACGGTGATCCGCACGCAGGCGAAAGTGCGCGGGCCGGTGCCGCTGCCCACCGAGATCCGCAAATACACCGTCATCCGCTCACCGCATGTCGACAAGGACAGCCGCGAGCATTTCGAGATGCGCATTCACAAGCGCCTCATCGACATCGTCGAGCCGACCGGCAAGACCGTCGAGGCTCTCCAGCGCCTCGATCTTCCGGCGGGCGTCGACATCGAGCTGAAGATGCAGCAGGCCTGAAGGTCTGACGCGCGCGACGCGCTCGCGCGACAATCTCCCGGTGGACGAGGTGGCCGCCGGCGACACAGCCACCACGTCCTCTGAGCCCGACGCCGTCTCGTCATCCCGCCTGGCGCGCATGTTCGGGGCCTGGGGGCTGCCGGAGGGCGTCCTGGCCGTTCTCGTGGTGGTGTGGTCGGCCGAGTTCATCCGGCTGCCGATGCTGCGCTACGACCGCTTCGGCACGTTCGGCTTCGACCTCGGCATCTACGACCAGGGGACTTGGCTGCTGTCGCGATCCAAGGATCCGTTCGTCACGATCCGTGGGCTGGAGCTCTTCGGTCATCACGCGAACGTCTTCTTGTTCTTCCTCGTGCCGTTCTATTGGCTGGGCGCGGGCCCGATCTTCTTGCTGGTCGTGCAAGTCCTGGCCCAGGCGAGCGGCGCGATCGCGATCTTCTTGCTCGCCCGCGACCTGTTGCATTCGCGCTGGGCCGGAGTCGCGCTGGCGGCGACGCTGCTCCTCAACCCGACCTACCAGTGGCTCACGTGGGAGTTCTTCCACCCGGATGCCGTGGCAATCGGCCCTTTGCTGTTCGCGTACTGGGCCGCGCGCAACCGGCGCTGGAGGTGGTTCACCGTCGCCGCGATCCTCGCGGTCATCTGCAAGGAGGATGTCGCACTCGCGGTGGCGGTACTCGGCCTGGTCATACTGTTTCGTGGCGACCGCCGGCGGGGCGCGATCGTCGCCGCGGCATCGACCGCCTACTTCTTCTTCGCGACGCGCGTGCTCATTCCCGCCGAGAACGGGATCGGCCCCTTCTACGACAGCTTTTTCGGCGACCTCGGAAAGTCTCCGACCGAGGTTGGGTTCAACGCCGTGCGCCATCCCACGAAGACATGGCACCTGGCCACCGCCAAGGACCGCAAGACCTGGTACTGGAACGTGCTCGCCCCGTGGGCGTTCGCGCCGCTCTTCGACCTGCGGGTGCTCGCGATCGCGGCCCCGACCATCTTCATCAATGTCGTGTCGTCGTTCCCGTACACCCGCGACTACCGGTTCCATTACTCGGCGATGGTCGTCGCCGGTTGCGCGGTTGCGACGGTCGAAGCGATCGCGTGGATATCGAATCGGTCGAAGGAGCGACTGGCGACGCAGGCGTCAATGGTGTCGGTGGTGCTCGTCGCGGCCGTCGTCGCGAGCGTGATGTGGGGCTGTGCCCGGTATTCACAGCACTACCACGACGGCACGTGGCCGTTGAACTCCGACCCCCGCGTGGCGATCAAGGAAGAGGCGGTCAAGATGGTGCCCGCGCACGCGTCGGCGAGCGTGGCGTACAACATCGACACGCACATGGCGCACCGGGCCGGGATCTACGAGTTCCCGGTCCCGTGGTGCAACGTCAACTGGGGTGTGCACGGCGAACACCTCGACGATCCCGCGACCGTGCAGTACCTGGTGCTGGATCGAAACCTCGTCGAGGGAGGTCGTGACCTCGCGTTGCTCTCGGACCTCCTGTCCAGCGAGTTCGCGATCGTGTCGGAGAACCAGGACATCGTGGTCGCCAAGCGCACGCACCCACCCGCGCGCGCCCGGGGGCCCAATCCGCCCGAGGGCGAATGCTTCCCGCGCCCGGCGCTGGACGGTTTCCAGCCCGACCTCCAGTCGGGAGGCTGAGGGCTGACCGAGGCGCGACGGGCGCCGGGCGGCGAACCGGTGGCGAGCCCGTCGCCGAGTTGCTAGCATCATCGGGCTCTTCGGGCCGCACGTCGCGACCCGCCGCGTTGCCGCCCCCGGCCTCGGGTGCGACGCGACATCAACCGAGGCCCGCGTAGGCCCCCGTTTCCGGAGGAACCGCGCGGCACAACCGAGATCACGCTCCGCCCGGGAACTCCGAGCGGAGCGTTCGCGTGGGCGCGGAACCACGGCACGATGCTTGCGAGACGTCACCGGAGTCGACAATGGCGAACAAAGGGATCCTGGGCCGAAAGCTCGGCATGACCCAGGTCTTCGACGAGGGCAACCGGATTGTCCCGGTCACCGTCATCGAGGCCGGGCCCTGCCGCGTGGTCCAGATCAAGACCCTCGAGCGCGATGGCTACGCCGCGGTGCAACTCGCCTTCGGCGAAACCAAGGCGCAACGCCTGTCGAAGCCCGAGCTCGGACACCTGAAAGCGGCGAACGCCGACCCCACGAAATACCTCGCCGAGCTGCGGGTCGTCGACCTCTCGGGCTTCGAGCTCGGCCAGATCCTGAAGGCCGACGTGTTCGCGGCCGGCGAGCGCGTCGACGTGACCGGCATCAGCAAGGGCCACGGCTTCGCCGGAGTGATGAAGCGCCACAACTTCTCGGGCCAGGGCGCGTCGCACGGCAACCACAAGAAGCACCGGGCACCGGGTTCGATCGGCGCCTGTGCGACGCCCGCCCGCGTGTTCAAAGGCATGAAGATGCCCGGCCAGTTCGGCAACGTGCGCACCACGACACTCAACCTGCAGGTGGTCGAAGGCGACGCGGAGCGCAACCTGCTGCTCCTGCGCGGCGCCGTCCCGGGCGCGGCAGGCGGCATCGTCTTCGTACGCAACGCCGTCAAGTCGGGGGTCAAGGCGTGAGTTCGCTGACGATGAAGACGGCGACGGGCGGCGACGGCGGCACCGTGGAGCTGCCGGACGACATCTTCGGGATCGAGCCCAATGTCGCGGTGATGCACCAGGTGGTCACCGCTCAGCTCGCGGCCAAGCGCGCGGGCACGCACAGCACCAAGACCCGCGCCGAGGTGCGGGGCGGTGGTGCGAAGCCGTGGCGACAAAAGGGAACCGGCCGCGCGCGCCAGGGCTCCATCCGAGCGCCGCAATGGCGGGGTGGCGGTGTGGCGCACGGCCCCAAGCCGCGCGACTACTCGCAGCGAACCCCCAAGAAGATGGTGCGACTCGCCTTGCTGTCGGCGCTCTCCGACCGGGCGGCCGAGGGCAAGGTCATGGTGGTCGACGACTGGGCCATCGACGTGCCGAAGACGAAGGATGCGGTAAAGCTGCTCGACGCGGTCGGCCTGCGCGCCAAAGGCGAGCGCGAGGCGCGCGTCCTCGTCGTGCTCTTCCGCACCGACGACGCGGCATGGAAATCGATGCGCAACCTCGGCGAGCGCGTGCAGATCGTGCTACCGGAAGAGTTGAACACGTACGACGTGCTCGTGAACGACTGGATCGTGTTCTCGCGGACGTCGCTCGAGACCGTCGTTGCCCGCCTCGGTTCGGCCGGGAATGAGGGTGCCGACCGTGAGTAAGGACCCGCGCGACATCATCATCAAGCCGGTCGTGTCGGAGAAGTCGTACGCCGGCTACGACCTGAACGTGTACACGTTCGTCGTCGCACCGGATGCGAACAAGATCGAGATCCGCAAGGCGGTCGAGCAGCTGTTCGCGCGTCGGGTCGAGAAGGTCCACACGATCAACCGCAAGGCCAAGCGCTCGCGCAACCGCAACACCGGCGCGTACAACGCCCCGGCGCGCCAGAAGCGGGCCATCGTCACCCTCGCCGCCGGCGAGGAACGCATCGACATCTTCGGGAGCTGACATGGGTGGGAAGCGGACAGAGCGCCGCATGCCGAAGGCCCCTGGCGCGCCGGAGCGGGAGGGAAGATAAATGCCTATACGCAAACGCAAGCCGACGAGTCCGGGGCGCCGGTTCCAGACGTCGTCCGACTTCGTCGAGGTCACCAAGACCAAGCCCGAGAAGGCGCTCACGAAGCCGAAGCCGAAGACCGGCGGCCGCAACTCGTACGGTCGCATGACCTCCCGTCACCGCGGAGGCGGGCACAAGCAGCGCTACCGCATCGTCGACTTCCGCCGCAACAAGGACGGCGTTCCGGCCAAGGTCGCGGCCATCGAGTACGACCCCAACCGCAACGCGCGCCTTGCGCTCTTGCACTACCTCGACGGCGAGAAGCGCTACATCATCGCCGCGCAGGGTCTCGAGGTCGGCGCCATGGTGCAGAGCGGCCATGGCAGCGAGATCCGCGTCGGCAACGCGTTGCCGCTGCGTTACATCCCCGTCGGAACCACGGTGCACAACGTCGAGCTCAAGCCGGGCGGCGGTGCCAAGCTGGGCCGGGGCGCGGGTACGGCCATCCAACTCATCGCCAAGGAAGGCATGTTCGCAACGCTCCGGTTGCCCTCGACCGAGATGCGGCGCGTGCCGATCGACTGCCGCGCGACGGTCGGTTCGGTCGGCAACAGCGAAGCCGGACTGATCTCGGTCGGCAAGGCCGGTCGCAACCGCTGGCAGGGCAAGCGCCCGCACACCCGCGGCGTCGCAATGAACCCCGTCGACCACCCGCTCGGCGGCGGCGAGGGCAAGAGCTCCGGTGGACGACACCCCGTGTCGCCGTGGGGCAAGCCCGAGGGCCGCACCCGCAAGAAGGGCAAGTCGAGCGACAAGCTCATCATCCGCCGGCGTCGTACGCGCGGCGCACGGAGGTAGTTGACACCGTGCGGATGAGCGAAGCGAAGACTCAGGTACGCGTGCACACGGCGCGTAGCGAAGGAGCCATGTAATGCCCCGCAGTCTGAAGAAGGGTCCGTTCATCGACGACCACCTTCGCGAGACGGTGGACGCCATGAACGCGGCCGGCGACCGCAAGGTCATCAAGACCTGGTCGCGCCGCAGCACCGTCACCCCCGACATGGTCGGTCACACGCTCGCGGTGCACGACGGCCGCAAGCACGTGCCGGTGTACGTGACCGAGGCGATGGTCGGGCACAAGCTCGGCGAGTTCGCGCCCACGCGGATCTTCCGCTACCACGCGGGCCAAGAGCGATCGAGCCGGCGCTGATGGCGAACACCAAAGAGAAGTCGGGCGTCCGCGCCACTGTGCGCTACCTGCACACGTCGCCCTACAAGGTGCGGCAGGTGCTCACGCTCGTGCGCGGTCTGCCGGTCGGCGACGCGGA
>JAUZEM010000294.1 GCA_030839005.1 Actinomycetota bacterium
GCTCGTCGACGATCAGGTTCAGCAGCTCTTCGTCGCTCTCGCCGAATCCGAGCGCCTTCAACAAGACCGTGACCGGCTGCTTGCGCTTGCGGTCGATGCGGACGTACACGACGTCCTTCTTGTCGACCTCGAACTCGAGCCACGCGCCGCGGCTCGGGATGATCTTGGCGTCGATGACCTCGCGTTCGGGCGCGGTCTTGTCGGGGGTGACGCCGAAGTACACGCCCGGCGAACGGACGAGCTGCGAGACGACGATGCGCTCGGTGCCGTTGATGATGAACGTTCCCCGGTCGGTCATCATCGGGAAGTCGCCCATGAAGACCGTCTGCTCTTTGATCTCACCGGTCTGCGCATTCATGAACCGAGCGGTGACGAAGAGCGGGCGCGCGTAGGTCATGTCGCGTTCGCGGCACTCGTCCTCGGAGTGCTTGGGCGGATCGAAGACGTGGTCCGTCAGCTCGAGCTTCAGCTGACCGGTGAAGTCCTCGATCGGCGATATGTCGCGCAGAACCTCGGCGACACCGTCCTCGAGGAACCAGCGGAACGAGTCGGTCTGTACTTCGATGAGGTTGGGAAGTTCCTTCACTTCGCGAAGTTTCGAGAAGGAAAGACGCTCACGAGACGCGAGACGGGCCAACGTCACTCCAATCCGGAGAGAATCAAGCTGCGGAAATGTGGTATTGCGAGCCGTGCTGCCAGAAGTGCGACGAAAGGCGCGGACGCAAGGCAACCCGGACGATCGGGCGCGCGTCGGGAAGGGCCTGGAAGATCGGAGAGCACGAGCGGGCAGACACGGGTACGCCTAGCATAGCGAGTCGCCATGCCGGCTGCCAAGTCACCGCGGCAAGGACACCGCCCGCAATGCGGCCGGAGACCGAATGTTCGGTGCAGGATAAGCCTGAACCCGCCGGGTGGCAACGACTTTCCGGACAGATTTTCCCCGACCGCCTGGCCGGCGGCCCCCAATGGTCGACGGCGGGGCTACTTGAGCTCGACCGAGGCGCCCGAATCCTCGAGCTTGGCCTTGGCCTTCTCGGCGTCCTCCTTCGAGGCCTTCTCGACGACCGGCTTGGGGGCACCGTCGACGAGGTCCTTGGCCTCCTTCAGGCCCAGGCTGGTGAGCTCGCGCACCACCTTGATCACCTGGATCTTCTTGTCGCCCGCCGCCGTGAGGATGACGTCGAACTCGTCCTTCTCCTCGGGAACCTCCGCCGGCGCGGCACCGGCGCCGGCTGCGGCGGCGACGGCGACGGGTGCTGCGGCGGTCACGCCGAACTCGTCCTCGAAGGCCTTCAGGAAGTCGTTCAGCTCGAGCACCGTCATGTTCTTGAAGACGTCGAGCAGCTCGGTCGTGCTCATGGTTGCCATCTTTGTCACTCCTCTTCTTCTTCGGATGCTTGGGCCGGCTCGGCCGCGTCCGCGGCCGGAGCGTCATTTTCCGTGGCCGGAGCCGGATTTTCCGTGGCCGGAGCGTCCTTTTCCGTGGCCGGAGCCGGGTTTTCCGTGGATTCCGCCGGAGCGTCGGTCTCGGCGGCCGGTTCGGCGGGGAGCGCCTCGCCGGCCGCGATCCGCTGGTCGATCAGGGCTTTGACGCCGTAGGCCATGTTCCGGGTGAAGGCCTGGAACAGACCGGCGGCCTTGACCATCGGGGCCTGGAACCCGCCGGCCAAACGGGCGAGCAGCTGCTCACGGGGCGGGACGTCGGCCAGGGCCTCGACGTCGCGGCTCGACAGGAGCCGCAGTCCGAGGATCCCGCCCTTGAGGACGAGGTTCGGGTTCGTGCGGGCGAAGTCACGCAGCGCCTTCGCGGCCGTCACCGCGTCGCCGCCGTCGCGGCGGACGAAGGCGATGGCGATGGGCCCCTCGAAGCTCTCGACGATGTCGTCGAGTCCGGCGTCGTGCGCGGCCCGCCGCGCGAGGGTGTTCTTGAAGATCTTGTAGTCGGTGGCCGCGGGGCGCAGCGCGGCCCGCAAGGAGGCGATGTCGCGGACGGTGAGACCCCGATACTCGGTGAGCACCGCGGCGTCAGAAGAAACGAGTCGCGCCTTGATGTCGTCGATGACCGCGCTCTTGCGCTGCATTTGCGCGCTGCCTGCGGGCGCCTTGGTGGGCATGTCGTGCTCCTCGGGGGGCTCGGGCGGGAGGCCTCGCGAGCGGCGCGCGGCCATTGCCGCGCACACCCCGGAAGCGCCTCACCCGGCGGGCCTCGCTCCCCTGCGGGAGGTCGGTCCATTACCTCGTGTCGAGACCGGAAGTCTTCGGCGTTCTATGGACGGCTGAGAACAGTAGCCGAAACCCCCCGGGCACCTCCGAAGAATCGTGTTGCAACGATTCTTCGGAAGATTCTTCGGAACGGGGATTCGTGATTGGATCGGGACGCGTGAGCCTCACTCCCACGATCCGCGACTTCCTCGTTCGGCTCGAGGACCAGCTCGACCAAAATCCACCGGCCGGACTACAGCGGGAGGACGTGACGATCACAACCGGCGACGCCGCCGCCCTCGTCCGCCTGCCGCACGAATCCGATCACGCCCGCGATGTCGAGATCGAGATCGGCGACCGGCGCGTCGTCGTCGCGTACCCGCCCGAGCGGGTCGTGTTCACGAGCCCCGACGAGGCGCTCCGGTTCGTCGAGATGCTTTGCGACGGACGGGTCGAGCTCGAGATCGTACGCGGCTTCCTCTGGACGACAATGCGCAGCTACCGCGACGGTCAAGCGATCCCGTTCCGCCGTACGCGTATGCCGTGGCCTTCATTTCGACCGCGCACCGAGCGCCGCGCCGTGGGCTTCGGGCGCTAATTCTTGTCGTCCACGCGGGAGTCGGGAGAGATCTTGACGCCGGGACCCATCGTCGACGACGTCGCGACGCCCTTGAGGTAGCGACCCTTCGCCGACGCGGGCCGGGCCCGCTGGAGCTCGTCGATCACCGCGCGGTAATTCCGCAGCAGGCTCTCGGTCGGGAAGCTGGCCTTGCCGAGCGGAACGTGCACATTGCCGTTGCGGTCGGTGCGGTACTCGACCTTGCCGCCCTTGAACTCGGAGACCGCACGACCGACGTCGGTCGTCACGGTGCCGGTCTTGGGGTTGGGCATGAGCCCGCGCGGTCCGAGCACACGACCGAGGCGTCCGACTTGACCCATCAGGTCGGGCGTCGCGATCGCGACGTCGAAGTCCATGAAGCCCTCGTTCTGCACCCGGTTCACGAGGTCGTCGGACCCGACGACGTCGGCGCCGGCGTCGCGCGCCTCCTGCGCGGCGTCGCCTGCGGCGAAGACCGCGACGCGCACGTCCTTGCCGGTACCGGCCGGGAGCGACACGGTGCCGCGCAACATTTGGTCGGCCTTGCGGGGATCGACGCCGAGACGGAAGGCGGCCTCGACGGTCTCGTCGAACTTCTTGTTCGCCATCGACTTCACGAGCTCGAACGCCTCGGCCGGCTCGTGCAGCGCCTGCTTGTCGTAGCGGCGGGATGCGTCGACGTACTTTTTCGATTTCGCCATTGGTTTCGCTCCCTTCGAAGCTCCCTCGCTCAGACCCCGTGAATCCGCCGGCGAGGTGATCCGGCGGCGGGCATTCGGGATGCAGCGCCTAGCCGACGACCTCTATACCCATCGAGCGCGCGGTGCCGGCGACCTGCGCGATCGCACCGTCGAGATCGATCGCGTTGAGGTCGGGCATCTTGGTCTCGGCGATCTCGCGGACCTGATCGCTACTCACGCTGGCAACCGTCTCCCGGCGCGGAGTCGCCGAGCCTTTCTCGATGCCCGCGGCCTGCCGTAGCAACACCGGAGTCGGCGGCGTCTTGGTGACGAACGTGAAGGAACGGTCCTCGTAGATCGTGATCTCGGCGGGGATCACGGTCCCGCGCTGGGCCTCCGTCGCCGCGTTGTACGCCTTGCAGAAGTCCATGATGTTGATTCCGTGCGGGCCGAGCGCGGTGCCGACCGGCGGCGCGGGCGTGGCCGCGCCGGCCTGGATCTGAATCTTCACGACCGCTGCAACTCTTCGTTTTGCCATGTTTATTCGCTCGCTCTCTACAGCTTTGCTACGTCGCCGAATTCGAGCTCGACGGGAGTTTCGCGCCCGAAGATGTTCACGAGCACCTTGAGCTTCGAGCGGTCGACATCGATCTCGCTGATCACACCGTTGAAGTCGGCGAACGGGCCCGTGACCACGCGCACCTGCTCGCTCACCTCGTACTCGAGGCGCGGGCGCACCTTCTTCTCCGCCTGCGGGCCCTCTTCCTTCACGCCGGTGCCGAGGATGTCCTCGACCTCCTTGCGCGACAACGGCGTGGGCTTGGCGCCGCTACCTACGAACCCTGTGACTCCCGGCGTGTTGCGTACGACATACCACGCGTGGTCGTCGAGGCCCATCCGCACCAGCAGGTAGCCCGGGAAGACCTTCTTCTGCACGACGACCTTGCGACCGTTCTTGAACTCGATGACGTCTTCCATCGGGATGACGACCTCGAAGATCCGGTCTTCGACCGCCATCGAACGCACACGACTCGCGAGGTTCGATTTCACCTTGTTCTCGTAGCCCGCGTAGGTGTGCACGACGTACCAGCGCCCGGACCGGTCGAAAGGGCTGAGCTCGGCAGTCGACGGGGCGGCTTCGACGTCGCCGACCTCCTCGATGTCGACCAGCTCCGCGCCGGCGAGGTCGGGGACCGCGACCACCGTTTCGGTCGCGGCCGAGTCGTCAACGGCGGAGTCGCCGTCAGCGCCAGTGGCGGTCTGTGCATCGTCGATTCGGGTCTCGAAAGAGGTCATCTCGTCACTATCGTCCGGGGGAAGCTCGAAGGGCTCGACCATTTACTTGAACACGAACGCATTTACTTGAACACGAAGTTGACGACGTGTACGGCGGCCCAGTCGTACACGAAGATCAGCGCGGTCATCACGACGAGACCGATCAGCACGACCAGCGAAGAGTTCAAGATCTCCGCCCGCGGCGGCCACGCCACCTTCTTCATCTCGCCGCGGACTTCGCCGAGATACTGCCCGGGTCCCGTCCGCTCGACCTGCGGGTTCGGTGCCGACCGTCGCTCGGGCGCGCGCGGCCGATCGGATCCTTGACGCGCCATCTGTCGCTTGGTCTGTCGGTTCATGTCGCCTCGACGCGTGACTACTAGTTGGGGCTACGACTTGGGACTACGAGTTGGGACCTCGAGCAGGGCAGGAGGGACTCGAACCCCCAACCGCCGGTTTTGGAGACCGGAGCTCTGCCAATTGAGCTACTGCCCTCCGGGCCGTGGGGGCCAGGCGCGCCAGGATAGCAGCGCGTTCTCCCGGTGCCGCCGGCGTGGGTAGGGCGCAGTCGCTACCCGGCGAGGCTGAGGGCCCGCTTGCGGGAACGGGCGATCAGGACCGCGGCCGTGGCCCCTGCCGCGAGCGCGCTGCCGCCGATCGCGCCGGCATACGCAAGGCGACGGCCCGACAACAACGTGCGCCGCGCGCCGTGCTCTGCCGCCTCGGTGATCACCGCGAGCGTTTCGCCGAGGAGTCCCGGAGCCGGCTCCGAGTAGCGGGTCCGCAGCATCGACAGCGTCCGCAGGAGGCGGCGGTAGCGCGCGAGCTCGGCTTGACATCGCAGGCACGTCTCGATGTGGCGTTCGGCCTCGAAACCGACCGCCTCGCCGTCGACGAGCCCCGGCAGCAACGCCGTCACCTCGTCACACCGCATTGGCCTCGGCTCCTTCGTCGTACAACACGTCGCGCAGCTTGCGCCTTGCCCGATGCAGCCGCACTTTCGCCGCCGAGACAGTGATGCCGAGCTCGTCGGCGATCGCTTCGTGCGACATCCCGTAGACGTCCTTCAGCACGACCACGCTGCGCAGCTTGGCCGGGAGGTCGTCGAGCGCGGCCGAGATGCGGTCGAGGGCCTCGGCGGATTCGGCACCCTGTGACACCAGCTCCTCGGCGAAGGCATCGACCGGCTCGAACCCGTCGTCGAACGGCTCGGCCCGGTGACGGCGACGGCGTTGGACATTGCTCGCGGCGGCGTTGGCGGTGATGCGGTAGAGCCAGGTGGAAAACGCCGCGTCGCCGCGGAACTTTCCGATGCCCTTCCAGGCCCGCAGGTATGCGTCCTGCACCACGTCGCGCGCGTCCTCCTCGTTGCCGGTGAGGCGACGCGCGAGTGTGAACGTGTCGACGAAGGTGCGTCGCACCAACTCGTCGAACGCCCGGCGGTCACCGCCACGGGCGGCGCCAACCAGCTCGGCCTCGTCCAACCGGACCTCCTGATGCCTTCGCGCTTCGACCCGACGCCCCTGGGAAAGGTTACGCGCCGCGCCGCCGCCGGTGGCTCGCACCCGATCGGGCTAACGCGTCTCCTTGTGGACGGTGTGACGCTTGTCCCAGCGGCAGTACTTCTTCATCTCGATGCGCTCGCGGTCGTTGACCTTGCTCTTCATCGTGATGTAGTTGCGCCGCTTGCAGTCCTCGCAGGCGAGCGTGATCTTGACCCGCTTCTCGTTTTTCGCCATGTTTATGCGCTCGCTCTCTGCGGCGCACGATACGTGCGCCGCGATCGTTCGCTCGCTGGCGAGTTCGCTCGCTTGCGCTCGCTCACCGCTTCAGGAAACCCGCACAACACGATAACCACCCGCTATTTCTCGA
>JAUZEM010000319.1 GCA_030839005.1 Actinomycetota bacterium
CAGGTAATAATTCTCTACGCGCGCAGCGCCCGCGAGTCGGCCGCCTGGGTTGCCACAGAACTAGGTTTCAGAGACATCCCAGTGTCCTGTCTCGACCTGGACTCATTGTCCCCGGCGACGATCAAGCCGTTTTCGGAGAATCTGGTCGTGGCGTCCGCCCGCCTCGGCAGTTCCGCCTCCCGCCTGGTGATCCTTTGTCTGGAATACGACATCGTCACGCCGTCGGCATGGATTCGCAAGGCCGTGGAACCATTGACCGGGATGGAGATCGAGACCTTCAGAACGATCATGACGGGCGCCGAGTTCTTCAGGCAGGGCGTGACGACGCCGCCAGCCAGGCTCAACGAGATCAATGCCGGCCTGCTGCAATACCTCAGGTCGACGGAGCGTCTCACGGTGACCAGCTCGTCGGGGTCTGAGCTACACGTCACGCTCGATCCCCAACGCTACCGGTGGGTGAGTAGCCGGGGAATCTCGCGAGAGGGCGCGTTCGTGCTGCTGCCGGCAGGGGAGGTTGCCACATTTCCAGCCCGTATCAGCGGGACGCTCGTGGCGAATGGAGCATTCAATTCTACCGCATTCACCAAACTGGATGCGCGACTCGGAGAGCACCCAGTGACCTTCGAGATCGACAACGGTGTGATGGTCGACTACCGTTGCGACAACCCACTGGTCGAAAAGCTGATAGAGCGAATCCTGCGCGTTCCCAATGCGAACCGCGTCGGCGAGCTGGGCTTCGGCACGAATATCGGCATCGACCACTTCATCGGGTTGAACTCGCACCTGAACGAAAGATATCCCGGCGTACACATCGGCTTCGGTCAAAGTAATCAGCGCCGCGGTCTTGTCTACCCTTGTGACGTGCACGTGGATTTCGTCGCGTCCGACTGCACGATTTATACTCCCAGCCAACCTGCTCTCAAGAGTGAAAGCTTTAAGGATCTCAGCGGCGAACACCCGGCCATCGAAGTCGGCGTTTACGATGAAGATCTCGATGGCGACTGCTGTGGCCTGTTCTCCGCGCACGAAAGAACCCAGTGCCGGTAGGCGGTTCTTCGGCCGACAGCTAGGATGAATGATGGTGAGTTCCGAGGGTCCGGTAGCGCCGGACGGAAGCCCGGTCGAACTTTTCGCACGTCTGTCTGCCGGGTCGTTACCGCAGTTGATCCACGATGCCATCCCGCCCGGGGCGAGCATCCTCGAATTGGGTGCAGGCGCCGGGAGAATTACCCATCCGCTCGTTGAGTTGGGCCATGAGGTCGTCGCTGTCGATGAATCGCCGGACATGCTGGCCCGCATCAGCGGCGCGGAAACGATCGAGAGTCGAATCGAGGACCTCGACCTAGATCGCCGGTTCGACATCGTCCTGTTGATGTCGCACCTCATCGAGAACCCGGACCAGCGGGTGCGTCAAGGGTTTCTGCGTACCTGCCGGTCGCATGTCGCCGACACCGGGTGCGTCCTGATCCAGCGAGACCCTCCAGGCAGAGATTACGATACGGATCCGTTGCGTAGGACCATGTCGGACGGCTCCACGATCGGCATGCGCGACCTGCGGCAGGTATCCCCAGGCGTCGTGTCGTTCACCCTCGACTACCAAGTCGACGGCTCAACGTGGGTACAACATGTCGTCACCAGACGGATCAGTGACAGCTCACTCAAAGCCGAGCTTTCTTTGGCGGACCTGGAAATTGACGGTTTCATCACGCCGAGCCGGACGTGGGTGCGGGCTCGTCCCCTCCAGTCCGCGAAACCCGGCGTGGGCGCACCGGCGTGACCCGGGTGCGTGGGGCGCTGGCCTCGACATGGCGGCGACCGGACGTTCCCGAGGGCTTCACCCTGGTCACGGTGGGTGACCTGGTCCTGGATTGTGCACTGTCGGCCAGGCTCGAGGCGCGCTCACCCCGCCTGATCGAGTTGCTGCGCGACTCCGACGTGACCTTCGGCAACTTCGAGACCACGGCGCTGGACCTGGCCACCTTTGATGGCTGGCCGGAGGCCGAGCCGGGCGGGTCCTGGTTGCTCAGCGCGCCCGAGGTTCCCGCAGACCTGCGGCGGATGGGCTTCGACCTCGTCTCCCGAGCGAACAACCACGCCACCGACTGGGGCGTGGCCGGGATGCGGGCTTCCGACGCACTGCTGTCGGAAGCAGGGATCGTCCACGCCGGAACCGGGAACTCGCTCGCTGCGGCTAGAGCCCCGAGGCGGCTCACCGTCCCAACAGGTCGCGTCGCATTGGTAGCAGCGGCGACCACGTTTCAGGAAGCGTCCCGGGCAGCCGACCCCTCCGGTCAGGTCCGCGCCCGACCCGGTATCAACGCGGTACGCGCACAGCGCTCGATCATCGTCTCCGAAGAGCAGCTCGGCGTACTCGCATGCATCGAAAACCCGCTCCAGCAGTCGGCGGCCAGTGCGCCTGCCCCCGGCGCAGCGGTCACCTTGGGCGGCACCCGGTTCGTAGCGGCAACGCAGTCGGACCTGGCGGGCTCTCGGCTGACCTACACGCTGCACGCCGGTGACCGCGACGCCGTGCTGCGTGAGATCAGGCAGTCGAAGCAGGCGTCGGACTTTGCCGTCTTCTCGTTGCACACCCATGAGCCGGGCAATGGATTTGCCCACCCGCCAGCCTTCCTGCCCGAGCTCGCCAGGGAAGCCGTCGACAACGGCGCGGACGCCGTGGTCGGCCACGGACCCCACCGGTTGCGCGGCATCGAGATCTACCGGGGTCGGCCGGTGTTCTACTCGCTCGGGAACTTCTTCTTCATGCAGAACACCCAACACCCACTCGCTCCCGAGTCGTGGGCGAAAGCCGCGGCAGACGAGCGGGTGGCTACCGAGGCCGAGCTGCTCGAGCGCAAGCGCGCCACCGGCCTTCTCACCGATCAGGTTTACTACGACAGTGCCA
>JAUZEM010000337.1 GCA_030839005.1 Actinomycetota bacterium
TCCGGGTTCGCCGATGCGGGCGTGCAGACGAAGACGAGGTCGATCGAGTCCGGTGGCAGCTCAGCGACGTCGGCGACGGTCTTGATGCCGAGCACCGTCTCGCCCTGCAGGTTCGTCCCGTAGACGGCACCCGCGTAGCCCGCCGCGAGGATGTTGTGGAGGCTGACGAAGCCGAACTTGCCCGGATGGGTCGACGCGCCGGCGACGATCACGCCCCGCGGCTCGAAGAGGGCGCGGAACGCCGCGTCGCTCGGGCGCGCGCGCACCTTCGCGGGTGCAGGCGCCGCGGCGGCGTCGAGCTCGACCAGCGCGTCGACCGCGACGGGCCTGCCGTCGACCACGATGAGCGGGTTGAGATCGACCGCCACCACGTCGGGCCGGTCGCCGGCGAGGCGGGACAGGCCGACGAGCGTCACCGCGACCGACACGCGGTCGACAGCCGGCTCGCCGCGGAAGGGCCCGAGCAGCTTCTGCGTCGCGAGATCGTCGAGAAGATCCTCGGCGTCGAGCTCCGAAAGCGGTACGAGCCGGAAGGCGACGTCACCCAGCGCCTCGGCCAGCACTCCCCCGACCCCCAACATCACGCACGGACCGAATTGGCGATCGCGGAGGAGTCCCGCGATCAACTCGCGCGCGCCGCGCACCATCGGCGCGACCAACAGCTCGACCGCGCCGTCCTCCGGACGCGTCGCCGCGAGGAGCTCGTCCGATGCGGCTCGGACTGCGGCCGCGTCGCACAACCCGAGCCGGACGAGGCCCCGCTCCGTCTTGTGCGCGATGGCGTCGCCGCACAGCTTGACGACCACCGGGTAACCCAGTTCGTCCGCGGCCGCGACGGCTCCGACGGAGTCGGCGGCCGTTCGCTCGTCGAGCACCGGTATGCCGTATTGCGCGAGCAGCTCCTTCGACGCAGCTTCGGAGAGGGTCGGCACGGCGGCCGAGGCTAGCGGTGCACCTTCGGCACCACGCCGATCGTCGTCACACCGCCCTCTCGCGGCCGCGCCAGTGCTCGTCGCGCAGCACGCGCTTCAGGAGCTTGCCCGAGTCGGTACGCGGCAACTCGGCGCGGATCTCGTAGGCGCGCGGCTGCTTGTAACGCGCGAGCCGCGATTCCGCGAACTCGCGCAGCTCGTCGAGGTTGATGGTCTCGCCCGGTTTCGGTTGCACGATCGCGTGCACGCGTTCGCCCCATTCATCGTCGGGGATGCCGAACACGGCCGCGTCGAGGATCTTCGGGTGTGCGTACAGCACCGCCTCGATCTCTGCGGGGTAGATGTTCACGCCACCCGAGATGATCATGTCCTTCTTGCGATCGCAGATGTACACGTACCCTTCCTCGTCGACGTAGGCGACATCCCCGACCGACTTCCACTCATCGTCGGCCAGCTCCGTGAGCTGCTCGTCGGTGTGGTGGTATCCGTCCATCGCCAGACCGGTGCGAACGAAGAGCTCCCCTGCCTCCCCCGCGCCCGCGATCGCGCCGTCGTCCTTCACGATCCGGATCTCGATGCCGCCGTAGGGTTTTCCGCACGACCCCGGCTTGCGGAGCTGGTCCTCGGGTGCGAGCACGGTGTCGACACCCAGCTCCGTCGAGCCGTACACCTCGAACAGGAATCCGTCGCCCAGCTTGTCGATGATCTCCTGCTTGAGCGCGTACGGGACCGGCGCGGCGTTCGCGATGAGACAGATCATCGACGACAGGTCCGCCTTCGCCAGCTCGTCGTCGGGAAGGGAGACGATTCGCTTGAGCTGGGTCGGTGCCGAGAAGGAATTCGTGACGCGGTGCTCCTTCACCAACGCGATCCAGCGCACCGGGTCGAACTTGCGCAGGACCACGACCGGCGCGCCCAGTGTGTGCGCCAACGACGCGAACGCCAGGGGTCCGGAGTGGTACAGCGGCCCGGTCGTGAGGTGCACCGAGCTCTCGTGCAGGAGACGGAGCGCGTCGAGCAGCGCGAAGACGATCTGGCGGTTGGTTCGGGTGCGCAACGCGCCCTTGGGTTTGCCGGTCGTGCCGGACGTGTAGATCATCGCCGCGCCGGCCTCGCTGGTCGCGGCGACGTCGGGTTCGTCCGTGGGCCGGCCCGCGCACACGTCGTCCCACGCGAGGAAGCCGCTCGCGATAGGCACTTCACCGCCGAAGACGACGACGGCGCGCAGCTTCGGCAGCCGGTCGCGCACCGACGCCACGAGCGGCGCCTGTTCGGCGTCGATCACGACCACAGTCGCGTCGGAGTTGTCGACCACGTACTGCATCTCGTCGCCGTTGAACCTGTAGGACAACGGCACTGCGACGAGGTTGCACTTGCGGGCCGCGTGGATCGTGGTGATGACCTCGAGCGAGTTGGGTCCGCACCACACGAGCCGCTCGCCCGATCGGGCACCGGCCGCGAGGAGGCCGTGGGCGAGCTGGTTCACTTGCGCGTTGAGCTCACCGAAGGTGGTCGTCGAGGCGGTTGCACCGCCGCTCGCGTCGACGACGACCGCGACCTTGTCGGGCGCCTGTTGCGCGTGGACCGCCAGAGCATCGAGCGGAGCGTTCATGGATCGGAGCGTACGCGGCACCGATAGTGTCGTGCTCGTGCTGCGCCCGTTCGCCGTGCGCGGCGTCGTCGAGGGATTCTACGGAACGCCGTGGAAGCACGACGCCCGCCTCGAGGTGATGTCGTTCCTCGCGGCGCGGGGGATGAACGCCTACGCGTACGCACCCAAGGACGACGCCCGGCATCGGGCCGAGTGGCGCGTCAACTACGACGAGGCGGACCTCGAGCGGTTCCGCGAGCTCGCCGCACACGGCGCGGCCCTCGGCGTGCGATTCGGATTCGCGCTCTCGCCCGGTCTCGACATCGAATACGAATCGGAACCCGACCGCGCGTCCTTGCTGCGCAAGTTGCAACCGTTGCGCGACGCCGGCGTGTCGTGGTTCCTGCTCCTCCTCGACGACATCCCGATGCAGCCCGGTCTCGCACCGCGCCAGGCGGCGCTCGTCGCCTGGTTGCACTCGGCCCTCGACGGCGCGGCGCTGACCATGTGCCCCACGGAGTACGTGGGCACACATCCTTCGCCCTACCTGTCGGAGCTCGGCGCCGGGATGCCGACCGACGTCGACGTCATGTGGACCGGGCCGACGGTCTGCTCTCCGGAACTACGCGCCGCCGACGCGCGTGGCTGGACGAAGGCGCTCGGAGACCGGCGCGTCATCGTGTGGGACAACTATCCGGTCAACGATGCGCTTATGACGGCGTCATTGCACCTCGGTCCGTACGTCGGCCGCGACGCCGATCTCTCCGACGTCGTCGGCGGCGTCCTGTGCAATCCCATGACGCAGGCCCGCGCGTCGAAGATCGCGCTGGCGACCGCCATGGACTTCCTCGCCGATCCCGACGGCTACGACGCCGGCTCGTCTTGGTCGCGCGCGATCTCGGACGTCGGCCGCGAGCGGGCCGGGCCGCTGGCGGTTCTGGCCCGCGCCTGCGCCGACAGCCCGATCGCGGAGCCCGAAACGCTCGATCTCGCGCGCCGCGTCGCGATGCTGGACGGCGCGCTCGACGGCCCGGATTGGATGGCCGCGGTCGCCGACCTGCGCGCAGAGCTGCGCGCCGCGCGCGCGCTCGGCGAGGCCTTCCCGGAGTCGTCCTCGCCGGGCGACCTGCTGTCCGCCGAGGTCGGGCCCTGGGCGACATCAGCCGGCACGGCGGCCGAGGCCGGCCTCGCGGCGTTACGGCTCGTTCAGTACGCTCGGCCGGTCGCGGTCGTCGATTCGTCGGGTCGGGGCCGGGCTGCCGCCCCCGAGCCCGAGACCGCGATGCACGCCGCCTTCACAGTTCTTTTCGTCTGGAAGGGGGCGCGAGCCGATGAACTGGTCGTGTTCGGCCCTCGCTTCGCGATCTACACGCCCGTTGTCCAGATGCCCGACGGCGCGCCGGCGCTCGACGCTCGGGCCGCGCTGCGCGAGGACGCCAACGCAATCGACCGGCTTTGCCGGCTGGCGTTGCGCACGTATGACAACTGGCGCACGTCGTCTTCCTCGACAACGCGGCTGCGCGTGTTCGTCGACGACGAGGAACGGCCCGTCGCGATCGACGGAACGTTCGACGGTCGGGGCAGGACGCTCGTGGTGCGCCAAGGCCCGCTGTCCACGCGTGCCGCCCCCGGCGAATCGCTTCCCTTCTCCGACCGACGTTGTGCATGA
>JAUZEM010000394.1 GCA_030839005.1 Actinomycetota bacterium
ATCAACCCGCCGAGCTCGTCGACCTCGGAATGCGTGAGACCGGCGGCCGGCTCATCGAGCAACAACAGGCGCGGGCGCGCCGCGAGCGCGCGAGCGATCTCGATGCGTTTGAGCGTTCCGTACGGGAGCCCGACGGCCGGCCGCGACGCGAGATGCTCGAGCGAGAGACGCTCCAGGATCGCGCGCGCTTCGGTGCGCCGCTTGGCATTCACCCGGCCGTGCGTATAGCCCCCCACCAGCACGTTCTCCATCACCGTCAATGCCGGGAACAGCGCGAGGTTCTGGAACGTCCGCGCGATCCCGATCCGCGCGATGCGATGCGCCGGTAGGCGGAGCAGGTCGTGGCCGTCGAACTCGATCGAGCCGCTCGTGGGTTGATAAAGCCGACTCACACAGTTGAACAGCGTCGTCTTGCCCGCGCCGTTCGGTCCGATGAGCGCGCAGATCTGACCGTCTTCGATCGTGAAGGAAAGATCCGCGAGCGCGACGACGCCGCCGAACACGACCCTGAGATCCTCGACCGACAACAACGCCACCGGCATCCCCCCGGAAAAGGCGGAAGCTAGACGCGATGCAGCCGCGAGCCAAACACGATCACAGACCGAGCAACGAGTCGAGGCCGACCGTGAGCCCCGGCATCTCCGCGATCTTGCGCACCGCGAGCAGGACGCCGGGCATGAACGACGCCCGGTCGTACGAATCGTGGCGGATCGACAGGGTCTGGCCGGTGGTGCCCAGCAGGACCTCCTGGTGCGCGACCATGCCGCGCATCCGGACGGAATGCACGGGAATCCCGTCGACCAGGCCGCCCCGCGCGCCGGGCGCCACCAGCGTGGTCGTGGGGTCGTCGGCCCAATCCTTCGACGCGGCCGCCATCCGCCGGGCGGTGAGCGAGGCGGTACCCGAGGGCGCGTCGCTCTTCTGATCGTGATGAAGCTCGATGACCTCGGCGGTCTCGAAGAACGGCGCGGCCATCTCCGCGAAGCGCATCATCAACACCGCGCCGAGCGCGAAGTTCGGAGCGATCAGCACGTTCGCGTCGGAGCGATCGAACAATTCCGCGAACGTCGCGAGCTCGGCCTCGCCGAACCCGGTCGTACCCACCACGGCATGCACACCGTGCTCGGCGCACCAACGGATGTTCTCCCGAGCCGCGTCGAGCACGGTGAAGTCGACGGCAACCTGCGCGCCGGCGACCTCGAGCTGGTGCGCGCCGGCCGCGAGTTGGATCTCCCCGGATTCGGTTCCCGCGTGCACCGGGTCCACCGCGGCAACCAACTCCATGTCGGGGGCGTCGCTCACCGCGCGACACACGGTTGATCCCATGCGCCCGCCCGCACCGAAGACGCCGACCCGAATCATGCGTCCGGCAGCCTACGAGACGAACTCCGAAGCCGAGTGCGGACCGACGACCGCCAGCGTCCGGGGCGCTTCGGCGAACACCCGGTCGACCACACGAGCGACGTCGTCGGCAGTCACCACGTCGATGCGAGCGACCAGCTCCTCAAGGCTCGGGACCTCGCCTTCGATCAGCTCCGATCGCCCGAGGCGCCGCATTCGGCTCGCCGACGTCTCGAGCGACATCGCGAGCGAACCGACCAAATGACCCTTGGCCGCGCTGATCTCGTCGTCCGAGAGTCCTTCCTTCACGAGTCGATCCAGCTCGGCATCGATGACGGAGAGCGTTTCGGGCACGTGCTCGGGCGCGGTTCCCGCGTAGATCGCGACATAGCCGGCGTCGTCGAACGACGCCTGATACGAGAAGACCGAGTATGCGAGACCCCGGGTCTCACGTATCTCCTGGAACAGCCGCGACGACATGCCGCCGCCGAGCACCTGGTTGACGACGGTGAGCGCATAGCGGTCGGGGTCGAGCGCGGCCAGCGCCCGCACACCGCTGACGACGTGTGCCTGTTCCGTGTCCCGGCTCAGCACGAGGACCGGCTGCGCCGCGACCGCGGCCGGTCGGGGTCGGGGCGGTCGCAAACCCTCGGCGGACGGAAAGCGCGCGTCGACGAGCTCGAGCACCCCTTCGTGGGTGAGGTTGCCCGCGGCGGCGAAGACGACGTTCGACGGCCGGTAGTGCGCCGAGTGATATGCCGCGATGTCGTCGCGTGCCATCGCGGTGATCGATGCGTCGCTACCGAGCACCTCGCGCCCGAGCGGATGATCAGGAAAGATCGCGCTCGCGAAAAGGTCGTGGACGAGATCGTCAGGGGTGTCTTCGCGCATCCCGATCTCTTCGAGGATGACACGCCGCTCGGACTCGACGTCGTCGACGCGAAACGCCGGGTTCCACAGCACGTCGGCGAGCACGTCGAACGCGGCTTCGAGCTGAACGTCGGGCACCCGTACGTAGAACACCGTCTGCTCATGCGCCGTGAACGCGTTCATCTCGCCACCGACCGACTCGATCGCCTCCGCGATCTCGCGCGCGCTGCGCTGCTCGGTGCCCTTGAACAGCAGGTGCTCGAGGAAGTGGCTCGCGCCCCACTCCGCGCCTTGCTCGTCGCGCGCGCCGCTGCCGACCCACGCGCCGAGCGTTACCGAGCGCAGCTCGGGAAGCGCTTCGGTGACGACGCGCAAGCCCGATGCGCGGCGCGTGCGCCGGATGCCGCTCATGTGGTGACGGTCGTTACTAGCGCCGCGGACCGCCGCGCCGGGCGCCGCCACCGCGTCCGCCGCGTCCGCCCCGACGGTCCCCGGCCGGCGACTTGGCCGGCTCCTCGGCGGGACCGAGGTCGCCGAATTCCTCGCGGGCCTGTTCCTCCCAGGCCGATTCGAACGACGCCGTCACCCGAGTGCCGGACGGTGCTTCTCGCGACTCGCGCGACTCTCGTGGTTCGCGCGACTCTCGCGCTTCGCGCGGCGGCCGGTCGCCGCGCGGCGCGCGCGGCTCCCGGTCGCGTCCACCACCGTCGCTACCGCCACCATCACCGGGCCCGTCGCCATCTTCACCCAGCAGCGAGAGCGACAGCTTGCCGTTCTGGTCGATGTCGTCGACCCGAACCGAGAGCTCGTCGCCGAGGGCCAGCACGTCCTCGACGCGATCGATGCGCTTCCCCCGACCGAGCTTCGAGATGTGTACCAAACCGTCGCGACCCGGAAGGATGTTGACGAACGCGCCGAACTTCGTGATGTTGACCACGCGGCCCTCGTAGACGGCTCCCACCTCGGCCGTCGGCGGATCGAGAATGAGCTCGATGCGACGCTTGGCCTCTTCGACCGCGGCACCGTCCTTCGAACCGATCGAAACGACACCGACACCGTCGGCGTCCTGTACGGAGATGTCGGCGCCCGTCTCCTGTTGGATCGTGTTGATGACCTTGCCCTTCGGGCCGATCACCTCACCGATCTTGTCGATCGGAATCTCGAAGCTGACGATCTTCGGAGCCGTGTTGCGCACTTCTTCACGGGGCGCGGAGATCGCACCCTCCATGACCGCGAGGATCTTCAGGCGGGCGTCCTTGGCCTGGAGCAACGCGGCCGCGAGCACGTCGGCGGGAATGCCGGCGATCTTCGTGTCGAGCTGCAACGCGGTCACGAACTCCGACGTACCGGCGACCTTGAAGTCCATGTCGCCGAACGCGTCTTCCTGCCCGAGGATGTCGGTGAGGGTCGTGTACTTGCCCTCCGCGAACACGAGGCCCATCGCGATGCCGGCCACCGGCGCCTTGATCGGCACACCCGCGTCCATCAACGAAAGGCTCGAACCGCAGACCGACGCCATCGACGTGGAACCGTTCGACGCGAGCACGTCGGAGACGACACGCATCGTGTATGGCCACTCGAGACTGCCCGGCAGCACGGGGATCAACGCCCGCTCGGCCAGCGCTCCGTGACCGATCTCACGCCGCTTCGGCGAACCCACCCGGCCCGTCTCACCCGTGGAGAACGGCGGGAAGTTGTAGTGGTGCATGTACTTCTTCTTGGTCTCGAGCGTGATCGTGTCGAGCATCTGCTCCATGCGAGGCATCGCAAGCGTCGCCACGTCGAGCACCTGGGTCTCGCCCCGCTGGAACAGGGACGAGCCGTGCGCGGTGTCGAGTACGCCAACTTCGGCCGAGAGCGACCGGATGTCGGCCGGACCGCGTCCGTCGATGCGCACGCCCTCGTTGACGATGCGCCGCCGGACGACTTCCTTCTGCAAGGAACGGAAAGCCTTCTTGACCTCGCCGGCCTGCTCGGCGTGCACACCGGGCTTTTCGGGGGTGCCGATCAGCGCGACCTGGATGCTGACGAGAATCTCGTCGAGCTTGTTGTTGCGGTCGGTCTTGTCGGCGATCTTCATCGCCGCGTCCGTTTCCGCTTCCGCGTGCGCCTTCACGGCTTCGTACACGGCGGGCGTGTAGTCGACGTTGGGCATGTACTCGATCGGCGTGATCGGGCCGCGGGCCTTGATGAACTCGTCGCGGAGCTTCTTCTGCAGCTCGATGGACGCCGAGATCCATTGCTTCGACGCTTCGAGACCCTGAGCGATGAGCTCCTCGGTCATCTTCGGGGCGCCCTCTTCGTAGAGCTCCCACGTGCGCTCCGTGCCACCGGCTTCGACCATCATGATGGCGACGTCGCCGTCGGCGAGCTGACGGCCGGCAACCACGATCTCGAACGTCGAGTCGTCGCCTTCTTGGAACGTGGGATGCGCGATCCACTCGCCGTTGTGGTGCGCGAGGCGGACGGCACCGATCGGGCCGTCGAACGGGATGCCCGAGACGGTGAGCGCGGCCGACGCGCCGTTGATCGACGCGACGTCGTGCGGGTTCTCGAGGTCTACCCCGAGGATCGTGGCGATGACCTGTACTTCGTTGCGGAAGTCGGCCGGGAACGACGGGCGCAGCGGCCGGTCGGTGAGCCGGCAGGTCAAGATCGCGAGCTCACCCGGGCGACCCTCGCGCCGGAAGAACGAACCGGGGATCTTGCCCGCGGCGTACGCCCGCTCCTCGACGTCGACGGTCAGCGGGAAGAAGTCGATGCCCTCGCGGGGCTTCGACGTGGCGACGGTCGACAGCAATATGGTGCCGCCGACCTTGACGACGACCGCGCCGGCGGCCAGGGATGCGAGCCGGCCGGTCTCGAGCGTCATCTCGAGGCCGGCGGCGTTGATAGGACCGGAAACCGAAATTGCGTCACTCACGCGACGGTTCCTCTCTGTTGAGGCGAGAGGCACCGGTTCCCAGTTGTCAGCGTCCGGCTCTCCCCAGATGTTCGTGGGCAGAGAAACGGGCGCTCGCGACTGACAACCGACACAACCTCTCGGCGTTGTTTTCGAATGTCAAATGAGGAGCGGTTGACCGCTCCTCGTGCGAATCTCTATCGACGGATGCCGAGCTTGGCGATGAGTGCCCGGTACCGCTCGACGTTGTTGCGTCGGAGGTAGTCGAGCATTCGCCGACGGCGACCGACGAGCATCAGCAGCCCACGCTGCGTGTGAAAGTCCTTCTTGTGGACCTTCATGTGCTCCGTGAGGTGGCGGATGCGCTCGGTGAGGAGTGCGATCTGGACCTCGGCGGAGCCGGTATCGGAGTCGTGGAGCTTGTTGTCGCTGATCGTTGCGGCCTTGTCGGGCATACGCGCGTTCGAACCTTCTTCGATCCGGCAATCATTCGATACGGATTCAGCTGAAGAGGCTACCAGACCCGCCCGGTGGGTCTTCCTCACTCCTGGCGTCACTACCCGGGGGCGTCACTCCTGGCGTCACTACTGGGGGCGTCACTCCTTGTCCTCACCGCTGCGTGCCGGCTCTCGGACCCGTTCGACGTCGAGGTGCATTTGCGCGATCAGATCGTCGACCGCGTCGAATCGTTCTTGTCCGCGGAGCCGGTGCGTGAACCGGACCCGCGCCGGCTGGTCGTAGAGGTCGCCGTCGAAATCGAGCACGTAGGCCTCGACCAGGCATCGTCCTGCTTCGGCGTAGAAGGTGGGCCGACGGCCGACGGAGATCGCCGCAAGTCTCGGCGCGCCGCCGGCCACCGCGAACGTTCCCGCGTACACACCGTCGGCCGGCAGGCAGATGTTCTCGGGCACGCTGACGTTCGCGGTCGGGAACCCGAGGAGCCTCCCGCGCGCGTCGCCGCGCTCGACCGGTCCGCGCACCTCGTGTGGCCGGCCGAGCATCGCGGCCGCGCCGGCGACGTCGCCCGCGGCGATCAGCTCGCGGATGCGCGTCGACGAAAAGGGCGCGCCCGCGTCGCGGTCGAGCGCCGCGACGAGGCCGAGGCCGATCGTCTCGAAACCGAGCTCTGCGCCCATCCGCTGAAGCAGCGGCACGTCGCCATGGCGGCGGTATCCGAAGTGGAAGTCGGCACCGACCACAACGAGCCGAGCGCGCAAGGCGCTCGCGAGGAGCTCCTCGACGAACTGTTCCGCGGGTTCCTTGCTCCGTGCCGCGTCGAAAGCGAGCACGAGGCACTCGTCGACGTCACCTGTCGCGTCGAGCAGCTCGATCTTCTGCTCGAGGGTCGTCAGCAGCTTCGGCGCGGAGCCGGGCCGCACGACCTCGGCCGGGTGGCGGTCGAACGTGAGCACCGTGGCGGAGAGGTCGCGGGCCCGGGCGAGCTCTCGTACGAGCCGCAACACCGCCTGATGGCCGAGGTGGACACCGTCGAACGCGCCGATCGTCACCGCGCGCCCGTGCGCGTCGTTCCCGGTCTCGGTCGGATCGCGGTAGATCCTCACGAGATCGTCGCTTCGGTCGCGAGCACGACCGAGGGCTTGACTCCTCCACCGCGTCGCTCGTACACGGCAAGGAGGTCGCCCGCGTCGTCGACGACTGCGAAGGGCCCGGCTCCGTCTCGATCGTCGAGCAGCGCGGGTGCCGCGAATGTCGCGCCGTGCATCACCGCGCGCGCCCGCTCCGCGTCGACCCGCACGCATTCGAGGTCGCGCACGGCTTCGGTCGGAGCGCGCACGGCCGCGTCGGGGCCGGCCTCCACCGCCTCGATCGGACGCGCGTCGTCCAGGGTGAAGCTGCCGACGCGCAGGCGGCGCAACGCTCCGAGGTGCGCGCATCCGCCCAACGAGGCACCGAGGTCGGCTGCGAGCGTCCGGATGTAGGTTCCGCTGGAACAGGCGACCCGGATCGTCGCCTCCGAGTACATTCCGGGCTCGAACTCCTCGACGACCAGCTCGTCGATGCGTACCGGACGGGCCGCGCGTTCGATCTCCTCGCCGGCGCGCGCCAACTCGTACAAGCGGCGGCCGCCGACCTTGAGGGCCGACACCATCGGCGGCACCTGCTCGATGTCGCCGGCGAACGCGCGCGCGGCAACCTCGAGCTGGTCGCGCGTGATCGACATCTCTGCGCGCTCGAGCACTGCGCCGGACGCGTCGAGCGTGTCGGTCGCGACGCCGAACACCACCCGGGCGCGGTACTCCTTGCCCGCTTCCTGCAGGAACCGCAGCAAGCGCGTGGCCCGTCCGAGGCCGACGAGCAACACACCGGTGGCGTCGGGATCGAGCGTTCCTGCGTGACCGACCCGCCGCTGGCCGTACACACCGCGCAGCTTGGCGACGACGTCGTGACTCGTCCACCGCGAAGCCTTGTCGACGACGACCAAGCCGTCACGCACGAGCGCGACACAAATTCATCAGAGCATTCATCAGAGCGTTCATCAGAGGGCGTCGAGGATACGCGCGACAACGGCCTCGGCGGACTCGTCGCTCGTGAAACCGGCGGCGAAACGGTGGCCACCGCCTCCCTGGCGCTCTGCGATGTCGCGCACGTCAACGCTTCCGAGCGAGCGCAGGCTCACGCGCCACGTTGCGTCGGGGCCCTGCTTCAACACGCACGCCACCTCGGCCTCCCGCGTGCGGCGCACGATGTCGATGAGACCCTCGACCTCCTCGAACGTCACGCCGTGGCGCGCCAGGTCGGCTTGGCTCACCTTCGTCCACACGAACCGCTTGTTCGGGACGAGCACCGCGCCTTGCAACGCGTCGGCGAGAAGCTGCAAGTACGCGAACCGGTGCTCCTCGAAGAGCGTCCGCGAGAGCTCGGCGATGGGTAGATCGAAGCATGCGAGCTCGCGCGCGAGCTCGAAGACCGCGGGCGTCGTCGACTTGTACTGGAAACGACCGGTGTCACATACGAGAGCGGCATACAGGCAGACGGCCGCGTCACGCGTCAGCGGGAGCTCGAGCCGGCTGATCAGCCGCCGGACGAGCACGCCACTGGCGGCCGCGTCGGGATCGATCACGTTGATGCTGCCGTAGCGCTCGTTCGAGACGTGATGGTCGATGACGATCAGCTCTTCGGCGGCCTTGGCCGACGGCTCGAGGTCGCCGAGACGAGCCAGTGAGCCCGAGTCGAAGGTGACCATGACGCGCGGTTCGCGCGGGAAGGCGTCGGGCCGCGTGAGCAGTTCGAGCCCGGGGAGCATGCGGTAGTGCGACGCGACAACGAACGGTTCGGAGAAGGAGGCGATACTCCGGATACCCGCTGCGCGCAGGACGTGGTGCAGGGCGAGCATCGAGCCGAGCGCGTCACCGTCGGGGCTGACGTGGCACGCCAGGCTGACCTCCGGCACGGCTCGGATCGCGCGCGCGGCGTCGGTCAGGCTCGCCGCCACCGCCGCATCGTCGCCGTTCACGAGGCCTCCTCGCCGCTCGCGCCACCACTCTCGTCGGTCGCCGCCTCCCGGTGGTGGATCTCGCGCAGAATGTCCTCGATTCGTTGGCCCGCGACAATTCCCGGGTCGACGAAGAACTCGAGGCGCGGCACCTGACGGATGCGCATCTGGCGTCCGACGGCACCGCGCAGGTGCGAACCGGCCGAGTGCAGCGCGGTCGCCACCTCTTCGGGAATCGATGCTCTCGTGTCGACGGCGGTCGCGATGAGCGTCGAGTAGTAGACCTTGGCGTGCGCGAGGTCGCGGCTCACGTCCACGCCCGTGAGCGTGACCAGCTCGAGGCGCGGGTCGCCCATGCGCTCGAGCTCATCGGCGAGCACCTCGAGCATCACCTCGTTCACCCGCGCCGTGCGCGGGTACCGCTTCGCGGAAGTCATGTGTTCACGCCCGCTCGCTCTCGAGCCAGGCGGTCTCGACGTCGAGCAGCTCGACGTCGGCCGCCGCGACCACGAACCGCTCGATCGCGGCGAGCACCTCGCGGAGCTGCGAATCGCTGCCCGCGACGACGGCCGCCGCGATCGCGGCACGCTGCCACTGGTCCTGGTGGTCGACCTCGGCCACCGAGACCCGGAACCGATGGCGCAACCCGTCGACGATCGGGCGGATGGCGGCGCGCTTCGACTTCAGCGATCGACTCTGCGGGACGTGCAGATCGAAACGAACGGCCGCGGCGTGCACAATGCCATTCTCGCGCCACCGGCAGTGGCGCCTCGATACGTATGCGCGGTCCCCTCACCCGAGGATGCGGAGTACCAGCGCCGCCGCCGCCATCGCCGGCAGGCCGACCGCCGCCCCGACGCGGGTGTAACTGGCGGCGCCGACCTCCACTCCCGCGCGCCGCACGCTCGCCTGCCACAGCAAACCGGCGAGCGAGCCGGTCAGCAGGAGGAGCGGGCCGAGATTCACACCGAGCAACAGGGGCCACACCCGGCCGCGCGCCGACAGGTGGGGCAGGCCCAACAACAGGGCCGGCAGGTTGTTCAGTAGATTGGCCGACACGACGCCGGCCGCGAAGCCACGAGCGCCGCCCGCGCCCAGGCTCGTGAACGCGTGGGGCAGTGCGCTCGCAACGCCTGCCGCGAGCACGACGAGCGCGGCCGCGAGAACTGCCGTGTCGACCGGCACCTGCCGCCAGGGGACGCAACGAGTGACACCGATCAGCACCAACTCGGTCGCAAGCGCGGCCGCCCAGGCCGGCACCCCGAACGGTTCGCCTCCGAGCAGCAGCACGAGGAACAGCGCGATCGCGGCGAGCCCGACGACGAGCGCGCGCCGATCCGGCGCGCGCCGACCAACTCGAGCGGTGACGCGCGGCCGGATATTGAAGACTCGGCGATACGCGAACCAACCGACCGTCGAAGCTGCGAGCGACGGCAACGCGAGGTGGCGGAGAAAGTCGGTGTTCTGCAACGACAAGTGCGACGCCGCGAGGAGGTTCGTGAGGTTCGAGACCACGAGGACACCACTCGCGAGCGAAGCGAGCAGCACCGGCTGGAACGCGAGTGCGACCGGGTCGACGTCGACGAGCAACGCCGTGCGTATGTACAACGGCGTGAGCAGGACAACCGCGGCGTCGAGGTTCAACAACGCCACGACGAGGCCGGCGAGGATCCACAGCGCGCCGACGACATGACGGCTACGTGCTGCGACAGCCGCCAGCTCGTCGAACACGCCGACCTGGTCGAGTGACGCCGCCAACGGCACCGCTACGAGCACGAATGCGAGCGGCGCGGCAAGCGGACGCAGCACGTCGTGAATCTGCGAGCTGTCGACGACGCCGGTGGCGGCCGCGACGAACGCGGCGATCACCGGGAGCGACCACGCCGGGATGTTCCGAGGGCGGGTCAGCGCGCCGGCGAGCCCGACTGCGAGGAGAGCGACCGCGGCTGCGCCCACGTCGTCGGTCTCCGGCGATCAGACCCGCGCGATCTCGCGTTCCTCGAAGGTTTCGATCACGTCGCCCGGCTTGAGGTCCTGGTAGTTCTCCAGGCCGATACCGCACTCGAAGCCCTCGCGCACTTCGCGCACGTCGTCCTTGAAGCGTCGCAGCGTTGCGATCTGGCCCTTCCAGATGACCGTGCCCTCCCGTAGGAACCGCACCTTGGAGCCGCGGGTGATGACACCGCCCGTGACGAAGCAGCCCGCGACCTTGCCGACACGAGGCACGGAGAAGACCTCTCGCACCTCGGCGTCACCCGTCACGACCTCTTCGTACTCGGGCTTGAGCATCCCGACGAGGGCGTTACGGACGTCGTCGAGGACGCCGTAGATGACCTCGTACGTCCGGATCTCGACGCCCTCACGTTCAGCCACTTCCCCCGCCTTGCGGTCGGGACGCACGTTGAAGCCGATCACGGTTGCGTTCGACACGGCCGCGAGGTCGAGGTCGGAGGCCGTGATACCGCCGACACCGCGATGCACGAACGACAGGCGGACCTCGTCGTGCTCGGCGTCGAGCTTCTTCAGCGCGTCCGTCAGCGCTTCGAGGGAACCGTTCACGTCGGCCTTCACGATGAGGTTCAGCGTGGCGACCTCACCCCGCTGGACCATCGCGAAGATGTCTTCGAGCCGGGCACCGCCGCCGAGCATCATCGGGTTGCGTTGTGCGGCCACCTTGCGGCGATGCGTGCGCGCCTCGGCAACGGTGCGCGCCACCTTGTCGGAAGGTGCGACCCGAAGCTCGTCACCCGCGAGGGGGACGTCGTCGAGGCCGAGTACCTCGACCGGGACCGACGGACCCGCTTCGGACACCTGCTGGCCCTGCTCGTCGAACATCGCGCGGACGCGACCCCAGGCCGGGCCGGCCACGATCTGGTCGCCGACGCGCAGCGTGCCTTCCTCGACGAGCGCGGTCACGACCGGACCACGGCCCTGGTCGAGATACGACTCCAGTACGTAGGCCTTGGCCGGGCGCTTCGGGTTGGCGACGAGGTCTTCGGCGATCTCGGCATCGGCGACCAGGAGCAGCGCGTCGAGCAGTTCCTCGACACCCTGACCCGTCGGCGCGGCGACGTCGAGCACGATCGTGTTGCCGCCCCACTCCTCGGGCACCAGTTCCTGCTCGGT
>JAUZEM010000456.1 GCA_030839005.1 Actinomycetota bacterium
GAGCCCTTTCGAGAACGCTGGGCGAAGGAGCACCGTTGATCGACGCCCTGATCGCGGGACTGCGCGCCAACTCGTGCACGGTGCGCGGTCCGATGAGCGCCGACGACGCGCGCGCGACGATCGTCGGGCGCGCGTCGGGCCTCGTCGCGTGCAACGAGGACATTCCCGTGCCCGGGATCGTCGACGCCTTGCGCGGGCGCGGGCTCGACGTCCTCACTCCTGACGATCCCCGGTGGACGGAGCGGTTGGCCGACGTCGTCGTCGGAATCACCGGGGCGCGGCTCGCGGTCGCGCAACCGAGCGCGATCGCCCTCGCGGCCTCGCCCGGCTCTCCACGCGCGACGAGCCTGGTACCCCCCGAGCACGTCTGCGTCCTGCGAACCTCGGACGTCGTCGGGGCGTTCGCGGACGCGATGGAGGACATCGCCGCCGGTGAGCTGCCGAGCGCGCTCTCGTGGATCGGCGGCCCGAGCCGCACCGCCGACCTCGAGATGATCACCACGCTCGGGGTGCACGGTCCGCGCGCCGTCGAGGTCGTGCTGGTCTCGTGACGGTAAGGTCCGCGGTCATGGAGATCGTCGCGGCCCTCTTCGTCGAAGCCATCGACTTCCGCCAGGTTGCCGGCCCGGCGACCCGGATCGACATCACCGGCGCGTTCTTCTCTACGGCCGTCCCGTCGTACCCGGCGCAGCTCACGCCGCATCTCGTCGTTCTCGTGCGCGCCGCCGCGGGCACCGACGGGAACGGCACGCTCGAGACGGTGTTCGTCCGCGACAGCGGCGAGGAGATCGGACGCAACCGGCAGAGTTTCGTCGTGGAACCGGGCAAGTTCGGCTACCGGCTAGTCCGGGGTGAGCTCGAGTTCCCCGAGCCCGGCACCGTCGAGGCGCGGTGCTCGATCGTGGAGAGCGGCTCCGCCGTCACGGTTCCGCTGACGGCCCTGCCGCCGACCTGATCGCGCTCAACCCGATGGCTCCCCGCGTCGACGGTCCGAGACAATGGATCTCGTGAACCGGTACGCATCCGCTCTTTCGCGGCATCCCACGCCGGTCGAGGCGGTCGGCGAGGTCGCCGGCGAGATCCTCGAGCGATTCGAGGGCGCCCGCCCTGACCTGCTCGTTTGCTTTGCCTCGCCCCACCACGCGGGTGCGTTCGAGGACGTGATGGGCGGTTTGCGCAAGGTCCTCGAGCCGGAAGCGGCGATCGGTTGCACGATGGTCGGGGTCGCGGGCGGCGGGATCGAGGTCGAGGACGGCCCCGGACTCTCCGTCCTGGCCGCAACATTCGGTGCGGGCCGGGTCGACGCGATCTCGCTCGAGACGCGCGAGACGGGCGACGGTTACGAGATCCTCGGCTGGCCCGATTGGGTGCCGGCCCGGGGCACGATGCTCATGCTCGGCGAGCCCTACTCGTTCCCGGTCGGCGACTTCCTCAACGTGTGCAACGCGCGCGTTCCCGGCCTCACAGTGATGGGGGGCATGGCGTCGGCGGCGACGCGAGCCGGTGCGAACCGCCTCGCGCTCGACGATCGCGTGCTCAGCCACGGTGCCGTCGCCCTCGTGTGCTCGGACGATGTCCCGGTGCGCGCGATCGTGTCGCAGGGATGCCGGCCGATCGGAATGCCGTTGACCGTTACGAGTGCGGAACACAATCTCGTCTTCGAGCTCGCGGGCCAGCCGGCGATGGACCGTTTGCAAGAGCTCGTACAGGCGGCGACCGAGGAGGAACGCGAACTAATGCGCAATGGCCTGCACCTCGGTGTCGTCGTCGACGAGCACAAGCTCGACTTCTCGCGCGGCGACTTCCTCGTGCGCAACGTGCTCGGCGCCGACCGGCGCAACGGCGCGATCGCGATCGGCGACCGGGTCGATGTCGGCACGACGGTGCAGTTCCAGGTGCGTGACGCCGAGGCTGCCGACGAGGACCTCCGCGCGCTGCTGGCCGGCGCCCGGGGCGACGCCGCGCTGTTGTTCACGTGCAACGGCCGGGGACGACATCTGTTCGCGGAGCCGAATCACGACGCGGGCGTCGTCGACGAGTTGCTCGGCGCCAAGCCGCTCGCCGGTGCGTTCTGCGCGGGTGAGATCGGACCTATCGGAGGCCGCAACTTCCTGCACAGCTTCACCGCCAGCGTGGCCGTTTTCGAACGCTGACCCCGTCCCGCTCCGTCCGCAGCATGACTCCGGAGGAGGGGATGGGTACACGTAGGCTGCGGGGTCGCAGAAAGGGGCCGACGTGGCTGACGAGCTGGAGCAGCGCGGCATCAACGTGATCCGCGGCCTGGCCATGGACGCGGTGCAGAAGGCGAACTCGGGGCATCCCGGCACGCCGATGGCGCTGGCGCCCCTGGCGAATGTCCTGTGGACCCGGATCATGAAATACGACGCCTCGGCGCCGGACTGGCCCGACCGTGATCGGTTCGTGCTGTCGGCCGGCCATGCGTCGATGCTTCTCTACTCGATGCTGTACCTCACCGGGTACGGCCTCGAGCTGGACGATCTCCGCCAGTTCCGCCAGTGGGGCTCCCGTACTCCGGGTCACCCGGAGTACCGCCACACCAAGGGTGTCGAGGTCACGACCGGTCCGCTCGGGCAGGGGTTCGCGAACGCGGTCGGCTTCGCGATCGACGAGAAGCACCTTCGTGAGCGATTCGGCCCCGACCTCTGCGACCACCGCGTCTTCGGCATCTGCAGCGACGGCGACTTCATGGAGGGCATCAGTCACGAAGCGGCCTCGCTCGCCGGTCACCTTCGGCTCGGGCGCATGGTCTTCGTCTACGACGACAACCACATCACGATCGACGGTCCCACGGAGCTCACGTACTCCGACGACGTCCCAAAACGGTTCGAGGCATACGGCTGGCACGTGCTGAAACTCGGAGAGGTCGCGAACGATCTCGACGCGCTCGAGGCCGGGCTGCGCGCCGGGATCGCCGAGGA
>JAUZEM010000497.1 GCA_030839005.1 Actinomycetota bacterium
GCGCAGCGCCCGCGCGAGCGTCTCGGAGAGCAGACCCGAACCCGGCGGCTCGTCGCGCCGGTCGGCGACCTGCACGCGCGGCCAGCTCGCCCGCTCGACGTCGGCCGGCGGCGCTTCGATCACGGTCGTGCCCCCGCCCGCGACGATCGCCTCGACGGTCGGTGCCGGCGAACACACGGCGAAGGGAACGGCCGCGCGCGCCGCGCGCTCGAACAGCACGTCGCGCGCATGCCAGGTCGGCGAGCGCTCTTCCTGCAGCGCCTCATCCGCGTCGTCGACGACGATCGCGGCGCGCAGGTCGGGGACGGGCGCGAGCGCGGCGATCCGGCCACCGACGACGACGCAATCCCCCTCGGAGGCGCGGCGCCATCCGTCGGTACGCGCCGCGTCGGTCTCGAAGGAGTGCAACACCGCTACCGCGCGGCCCTCGCGGGAGAGGTATGACGCGAGGGCGCGGGCGCGTCCCGCGTCGGCGATGCAGACGATCGTCGATCCCGTGCTCGCACACAACGCCGCTACCTGCGCGCGTCGATCGAGGAGCGGCGGCTGGCGAACGACCCGCATCCGAACTGCCCGCGCGGCCGCGCCTTCGGGATCGGCGCGTCGATGCGACGGCGGCACGTGATTCGGGGCGGACGCCGAACGCAGAACCGCGACCCGCGGACCCGACCAGCGCCACGCGACCCATTCGCTCAGTTCGATCACGTCGCGCGGCGGACCGGCCGACACGATCGCGAGCACGTCGAGCAGCGCGCCGGTGCCCGAAACCGGCTCGACCCCGTCTTCGACCACCCACCCGCGGACCCGGCGTCCGTGCAGCGGCACGCGCACCATCGCGCCGACCCGCACCAACGCTTCGAGCGCGTCGGGAACCGAGTAGTCGAAGGCACGATCGACCGCGGTGACGTCCGGGAGGACGCGACAGGCTCGAGCCAAGGAGCGCTAGCCGGCCGCCCGGCGCAGGTCGTCGGCGTACGGAGTCACGTTCTCCCAGGTGAAGCCGTCGCCTTCGGTGCGACCGAAGTGCCCGTAGGCCGCGGTGCGCTTGAAGATCGGACGGCGCAGGTCGAGTCGCTCGATGATGGCCGCCGGACGCATGTCGAACACCTCGCGCACCATTGCCTCGAGCTTGTCGGGAGAGATCTCCGAGGTGCCGAAGGTCTCGACCATGATCGAGACGGGATGCGCGACGCCGATCGCGTACGCGACCTGTGCTTCGCATCGCCTCGCGAGCCCCGCGGCCACGACCGACTTGGCGATCTGGCGCACCGCGTAGGCGGCGGAGCGGTCGACCTTGGTCGGATCCTTGCCCGAGAACGCGCCTCCGCCGTGGCGGGCCATGCCGCCGTACGTGTCGACGATGATCTTGCGACCGGTGAGGCCGCAGTCGGCGTGCGGACCGCCGAGCTCGAAGCTCCCGGTCGGGTTCACGAACACTTCGAAATCGTCGCCGGCGAACTGCTCCGGCAGCGACGGTCGAATGACGTGCTCGATCAACGCGGGCTTCATCTTCTTGTCGATGTCGACGTTCGGCGCGTGCTGCGTGGAGATCAGCACGGTCTCGAGCCGGACCGGGAGGCCGTCGCGGTATTCAACCGACACCTGCGTCTTGCCGTCGGGCCGCAGGAAGTCGAGGATGCCTTCCTTGCGCACCTGGGTGAGCCGGCGCGCCAGCCGGTGCGCGAGCCAGATCGGGATCGGCATGAGGTCGTCGGTGTCATCGCACGCGTAACCGAACATCATTCCCTGATCGCCGGCGCCGACTTCGTCGTATACGTCGCCGGTACCGACCCGTTGCTCGTACGCCTTGTCGACACCCATCGCGATGTCGGGCGACTGCTCGTCGATCGACACGATTACCCCGCACGTCTTGCCGTCGATGCCGTAGGACGCGTCCGTGTACCCGATCTCGCAGATCGTGTCGCGCGCGAGGCGGGAGAAGTCGATGTGCGCCTTGGTGCTGATCTCGCCCGCGACGACACACAGTCCCGTGGTGACCAACGTCTCGCACGCGACGCGGCCGTACGGGTCGTCGGTGAGGACGGCGTCGAGCACGGAGTCGCTGATCTGGTCCGCCATCTTGTCGGGATGACCCTCGGTCACCGACTCGGACGTGAACGTGTGCCTACTCACGTACCTCACCTTCCGCCACTGGACCCTCCGCCACTGGTTCGGCGCCACCTGCCGGGCGCCATCTTTGCGCGCATGCTAGATGGGGTGCGCGCTCGCCGGCCCACTCAGCAAGGCGGCGACCTTTTCGAGCACGAGCCCGGCCAGCTGCTCTTTCGTCAGCAACGCCGTCTCGTCGGCGCCTCCGTCGGCACCCAGCAACAGGGCCCGGTTGGTGTCGACCTCGAAGCCCGCGTCGGACGTACTCACGTCGTTCGCCACCATCAGATCGACCCGCTTGCCCGCGAGCTTGGCCGCCGCGTGTTCTCGCAACCGCTCGGTTTCCGCCGCAAAGCCGACCACGACCTGTCCCGGTCGCTTGGCCCGTCCGAGCGCGGCGAGGATGTCGGTCGTCGGCTCGAGCACGAGGTCGGGTACGCCGTCGGCCTTCTTGATCTTCTGCGGCGACGGAGCCTTGGGCCGGAAGTCGGCAACCGCCGCGGCCATGATCACGACGTCGGCTTGTACCGAACGAGTCATGACCGCGTCGTGCATCTCCTGCGCGCTCTCCACGCGCACGACCTCGACGCCGGAGGTCGCCGGAAGGTTCGCCGTCGTGACCAGCACGACGTGAGCACCGCGGCGGGCGGCGACGTTCGCAAGCGCGTGACCCATCTTTCCGGACGACCGGTTTCCGACGTAACGCACCGGGTCGAGCGCCTCGCGAGTGCCGCCGGCGGTTACGACGACGGTCCTTCCCGTGAGGGCGTGGTTCCCGGCGAGCAGCGCGAGCGCAGTGTCGGCGATCCGGACCGGATCCGACAGACGCCCGGCGCCGACGTCACCGCCGGCCAGGCGGCCTTCCTCGGGATCGAGCACGTGCACGCCCCGGCGCCGCAAGGTCGCGACGTTCTCCTGCACCGCAGCGTGCTCCCACATCTCGGTGTGCATCGCGGGGCACACGAGCACGGGCGCCCGGGTCGCGAGCAGCGTCGCGGTGAGGAGGTCGTCGGAGATCCCCGCCGCGTACTTGCCGAGCAGCTTCGCCGTCGCGGGCGCCACGACGACCAGATCGGCGCTCTGGCCGAGTCGCGTGTGTGGGATCGGATCGGGACCGTCGAACAGCGAGGTGTGCGCACGCTCGGACGCGAGCGCCGAAAGCGTCAGCGCGCCGATGAAGCGCTGCGCGTCGTCGGTGAGGATCGGTGCGACGTGGACGCCGGCGTCGACGAGGCGGCGGCACACTTCTACCGCCTTGTACGCGGCGATCCCGCCGCAGACACCGAGCACGACTCGGGGCATCGGACGCCGGGAATCGCTCGGGCCGGGCGCTCGGTCAGGCCGACGCGTCGGGCGCCGAGTCGACGATCTCGACGGACGCATCGTCGGCACCCTCTTCGGGCTCCTCGATGCGCTCGTACACGATCTTGTTGGCGGAGATCTCCTCGAGCGCGATCGACAGCGGCTTGCGAGAGACCGAGGTGACCTGCGGTGGGACGATCCGGCCGAGACCCTCGCCGAGCTGGTTGTAGTAGTCGTTGATCTCGCGGGCCCGCATCGCGGCGAGCGTGACCAGCGTGAACTTCGAATCGACCTTGCTCATGAGCGTCTCGATCCGAGGCTCCATGAGCGAGGGGCGGCGTTCAGCCATCAGGCTCCTTCAAACTCCGTGAGGAGGGTCTCCGTGAGGAGGGCGTCCGCGGTCGCGGCGGGTTTTCAGGATAGCAGCGACCTCGCGGGTGGCCCGTTCGACGTCGTCGTTCACCACCACGGCGTCGAATGCGTCGGCCCCGGTGCGCTCCTCGGCCTCGGCCCGGGCGAGCCGGCGCCCGATGGACTCCTCGGTCTCGCTCCCACGGACCTCGAGGCGCCGGCGCTGCTCCTCCCGGCTCGGTGCCCGAACGAACACCAGCAGCGCCTCGGGGAGCACCCGCTTGACCGCCAGAGCGCCCTGCACATCGACCTCGAGCATCACGTCGTGACCGGCGTCCAGCGCGTCGGCGACGAACTGCATCGGCGTGCCCTTCAGGTCGCCGTAGACCTCGAACCATTCGAGGAAGCCCCCCGCGTCGCGCAGGCCTTCGAACTCGTCGCGGGCGACGAAGTGGTAATCGACGCCCTCTTGCTCTCCGGCGCGTTGCGCCCGCGTCGTCCACGAGACCGACCACTGCAACGCGGGATCGGCGGCGCGCAGTCGGGCGCCGATAGTCCCCTTGCCCGCGCCCGAGGTCCCGGCCAGGACCAGCAGCACCCCTCGGCGGGCGCGACCGCCGTCGGTCGCGCCGCCGGCACTCTCGCCGTCAGCCGACAAACTTCTCGAGCAACGCGCGCCGCTGGTTCGTGCCCAGCCCGCGCAGGCGCCGACTCTCGGAGATCTCGAGCTCCGACATGAGGTGACGCGCCCGGACCTTGCCGACGCCGGGCAACGATTCGAGCACACTCACGACCTTAAGTTTCGCGAGCATGTCGCCCGACTCGTCGCCGCGCTCGGCCGCATCGAACAGCTCGCGCAAGGTCAGCGAGCCGATCTTGAGCTTGTCCTTCACCTCCGCACGTTGGCGGCGGGCAACCGCCGCCTTCTCCAGCGCGAGTTGACGCTGCTCCGGTGTGAGCGTGGGCGGGTTCGCCATGTTGTTCCTCCGGCGCGACTGCGTGTTGCGATCTCGATTCGGGACGCTTCGAGCCGTCCCGAATCAGCAGCGACGCAGCATAGCGAGACTGCGTCGGTGTGCAACTGGGCGGGGGTTTGCGCGAGCGGCGTTCTCGCGCTAGTCACCTTCGAGCGCGCTCACGATCGCGTCGGATACCCGTTGCGCGGCCGCACGCCGATCGTCGGCTCCGGTCACCGCACGTCCGATCACCAGAAGGTTTCCACCGGCGCGGGCGACGCGCTCGGGCGTGCCAACACGTGCTTGATCGTCGTGCGCGCCGTCCGCGAACCGCACACCGGGAACGATAGTGACGAAATCGGGCCGCGCCGCATGCACACGCCCGACCTCGTCGACCGAACAGACGACACCCCCACAACCTGCTTCGATCGCGCACGCGAGGCGATCGTCGAACGCGCGCACATCGGGATCGCTCGTCAGGATCGTGACCGCGATCGGAATCGCGGGCGCTTGACCGGAGTCGCGCGCGCCCTCGGCGAGACCCTCGACTCCTGCGCGCAACATGTCGACTCCTCCCGCGGCGTGAAAGTTCAGGTATCGAACGCCCTGGCGCCCGAGGACGCGTGCCGCCCGGCCGACCGTCGTCGGGATGTCGTGCAGCTTGATGTCGGCGAAGACGTCGAGGTCGAGCCCGCGCATGCGCGCGATCGCCTCCGGACCGGCGGCCGAATACAGCTCGAGCCCGACTTTCGCCACGCCGAACCACGGCGCGACCTCCTTGGCGAGCTGCTCGGCGCGGTCGAGGTCGGACACATCGAGCGCGACCGCCATCCGGTTGCGTACATCCACCAGCACAACTCCCCTCTCAGGATCTCAATCCGGCTATCAGGTCACGCACGCGCGCGACGTCGTGACGCGCACACCACACGCCGAGCTCCTCGACGATCCGCAATGTCGCGCGCGGATCGAGGAACGTCGCGGTCCCCACGCCGACCGCAGACGCGCCGGCGAGCAGCATCTCGACCGCGTCCTCGCCGGTAGCCACACCGCCGGTTCCGATGATCGGAACTCCCGGGTAGGCACGCGACACCTCCCAGACCGCGCGCAACGCGATCGGTTTGATCGGCGGACCCGAGAGCCCCCCGCCGCCCGCGCCCAGGCGCGGCGCGCGCGCCGACGCGTCGATGACGAGACCCATGACGGTATTCACCAACGTGAGACCGGTCGCGCCCGCGTCGAGCGCGGCGCCTGCGATCTCCACCAGGTCGGTGACGTTCGGCGACAGCTTGGCGAACACTGGTGTCGCACCACCGAGCGCCTCGACGACGGCACGAGTGGCTTCACGCGTCGACTCCGGCGCGTGCGCGAAGACATGGGCGCGCGCTTCCACGTTCGGACACGAGAGGTTGACCTCGATTGCGACGACGCGGTGTGCGACGTTCTTCAACGCGCGCGCCGCGCCTTCGAAATCGGCGACGCTGCGACCCCAGATCGATGCGATCACGCGCGCGCCGCTCGCTTCCAACGCGGGCAGATCGCGCGTGATCCAGGAGTCGACGCCGGGCCCCGGCAGACCGACCGAATTGATCATCCCGCCGCCGGGCGCCTCGGCGACGCGCAGCGGCGGATTGCCTTCCGACGCGAAGACCGCGACCGACTTTGCCGTCACCGCGCCGATGCCCCGGGGGTCGCACAGCGCGGCGACCTCGGCGCCGTGGCCGAACGTTCCGGAGGCGGCCACGATCGGGTTCGGCAGGTGCACCGGCCCGAGCGCAGTAGCGAGGTCGACGCCGGTCGAGCGGGCCCGCTTCCTCATTGCCCCGTCACACCTCGAGCCGGAGCTGGCCGCCGGCGTGGTACTCCTGCAGCGAGCGAACCTCAGGGTCGCGTCGTGCCTCCTCGGCGATGCCCGCGGCCGCCGCGAGCGCGGCCGCGACGGTCGTGATGCACGCGACGCCGTGGACGATGGCAGCCCGCCGGATGTGCATTCCGTCGGCGCGCGGTCCGCGCCCGCGCGGCGTGTTCACGACGAGATCGACCTTGCCGGACGAGATGAGATCGAGCGCGTCGACGCCGTCGCCCTCCTCCCCCACCTTGGCGACGATCGTGTCGACCCGGACGCCGTTGCTCTCGAGGAGGCGTGCGGTTCCGACGGTCGCCGCGATCGAGAATCCGAGCTCGAAGAAGCGCAGGGCCGCGACCATTCCCGCCTCCTTGTCGCGGTCGGCGAGCGAGAGAAAGACCGTGCCGTCGTGTGGAAGCGTGTTGCCCGCGCCGGCCTGGCTCTTCGCGAAGGCCAGGCCGAACGTGCGGTCGATACCCATGACCTCGCCGGTGGAGCGCATCTCCGGTCCGAGGATCGTATCCACGCCCGGAAAACGGTCGAAGGGCAATACGGCTTCCTTCACGGCCACGTGACCGCCGTCGGCCGGCGGGAGGAGGACCCCGTCGCG
>JAUZEM010000500.1 GCA_030839005.1 Actinomycetota bacterium
ACGGACCGCAACCGGTTGACTGCGTTCTTCCGGATCATCCTGGTCATCCCGCAGGCCATCGTGCTCGTGGTCCTGACGTTCGCGGCGGGGGTCGTGACCTTCATCGCGGTGTTCGCGGTGTTGTTCACCGGGCGCTGGCCCACAGGGATGCGGGATTTCGTGATCAACGTCGACCGCTGGTCGCTGCGCGTCCAGGCGTACTTCCTGCTGCTCACCGATGCGTACCCGCCGTTCGCGCTGGGCTGAAACTCAGGAGCTCAGCCCCGACGTACCGACAGCGTGAAGACGTCGGGGCGCGCGTAATGACCGACGACGTCGAACTGGCGTCGTGATTGACGCACCTTGGCGACGTCGACCTCCGCGTAGAGGATTCCTTCGGTCTCGCTGATCGGGCCGGCAAGGATCTCGCCGTACGGATCGACGATCACGGTGTTGCCGCGCGACATCCAGTCGTCGTCGCCGCCGTAGATGTCGTCGCGGCCGGGGAAGTCGGCCGGAACGTCGGAACCGCGCAGGCACGACGTGATCCCGAGCACGTAGCAGCGTCCTTCCTTCGCGATGTGACGCATGGACGCCACCCACACGTCGGAGTTGTCCCACGTGGGCGCGAGCAGGATGTCGACGCCTTGTTCGTACATCGCCACGCGCGCGAGCGGCATGTAGTTCTCCCAGCAGATCAATCCGCCCAGGCGCCCGAAGGGCGTGTCGAACACCGGCAGCGTCGAGCCGTCGCCCATGCCCCACGCGAGTCGTTCGCCGCCGGTGGCGACGAGCTTGCGGTGCTTGCCGAGCAGCGCGCCGTCGGGAGCGAAGTAGAGGATCGTGTTGTAGACCGTCCCGCCCGCGCGTTCGTTGACCGGAACGGCGAGATGGACCCCGTTCTCGCGCGCGACCTCGCCGAGCGCATCACACGCCGCGCCCGGGACGTCGACGCACTGGTCGATCCAGCGCGCGTACCACTCGCCGTCCGCCCAGGGCGTCGTCCGCCAGACCCAATCCGGATACGTCGGTACGAACCCTTCGGGAAACGCGACCAGCCGCGCGCCCGCCGCCGCGGCCTCTTTCGTGAGTGTGCCGACCTTCTCGATCGTGGCCTCCCGATCGAGGAACACGGGAGCGGCCTGCACGGCGGCAACGAGCGTGGTGGGCGCGGGATTCGTCATGCCGTTCACAATCGCACGCTCGCTCACTGCGCGCTACCATTGAGGCTCGGTCGGGCCCAGTGGGCTGTCATCCGGTGATCCGGGCCGGCCTCCGTGAACAGGGTGGTGCGGAACGCGCCCCCATTTGGTGGCGTGTAGTGCGCGCCCGAACCGGAGGACCAGACATGACCAAGATCGAATCCCGCGTGTCCGCGGCATCGGGCACGTTCACCGACTTCAAAGTTGCCGACCTCTCTCTGGCCGACTGGGGTCGTAAGGAGATCGAGCTCGCCGAGGTGGAGATGCCCGGGCTCATGGCCTGCCGCGAGGAGTTCGGCGCGGCCAAGCCGCTGGCCGGCGCGCGCATCACCGGCTCGCTCCACATGACCATCCAGACCGCGGTGCTCATCGAGACGCTCGTCGAGCTCGGCGCCGAGGTGCGTTGGGCGAGCTGCAACATCTTCTCCACCCAGGACCACGCCGCCGCCGCGATCGCGGCACGCGCCATCCCGGTGTACGCGTGGAAGGGCGAGTCGCTCGAGGAGTACTGGTGGTGCACCGAGCAGGCCATGCGCTGGCCCGACGGCGGTGGACCCAACATGATCCTCGACGACGGCGGCGACGTCACCCTGCTGATCCACAAGGGCGTCGAGTACGAGATCGCGGGCCAGGTGCCAGGAGTCGAGACGGCCGACAGCGAGGAGTTCGGGGTCGTGCTCGGGCTGCTCGCGAAGCTCCAGAAGGAATCACCGCGGCTCTTCCACGAGATCTCGGCGGGCATCAAAGGCGTCACCGAAGAGACGACCACCGGCGTGCACCGGCTCTACCAGATGCACCAGGCCGGCACGTTGCTGTTCCCGGCGATCAACGTCAACGACTCGGTCACCAAGAGCAAGTTCGACAACCTCTACGGGTGCCGGCACTCGCTCATCGACGGCATCAACCGCGCGACCGACGTGATGATCGCCGGCAAGGTAGCCGTCGTGTGCGGTTACGGCGACGTCGGCAAGGGTTGCGCACAGTCATTGCGAGGGCAGGGCGCGCGCGTGATCATCACCGAGATCGACCCGATCTGCGCGTTGCAGGCGGCGATGGAGGGCTATCAGGTCACGACGCTCGACGATGTCGTCGAGCGCGCCGACATCTTCGTCACCACCACCGGTAACAAGAACGTGCTGAGCGTCGATTCGATGTCGCGCATGAAGCACAACGCGATCGTCGGCAACATCGGACACTTCGACACCGAGATCGACATGGCCGGCCTGACCAAGTTCCCCGGCATCGAGCGCCGCAACGTCAAGCCGCAGGTCGACGAGTGGGTGTTCCCCGACGGACACGCGATCATCGTGCTCGCCGAGGGCCGGCTGCTCAACCTCGGTTGCGCCACAGGGCACCCCAGCTTCGTGATGTCGAACAGCTTCACCAACCAGGTGATCGCGCAGATCGAGCTGTTCACGCACACCGACTTCTACGAGCGGCGCGTGCACGTTCTGCCGAAGCATCTCGACGAGAAGGTGGCGCGGCTCCACCTCGACAAGCTCGGCGTGAAGCTGACGAAGCTCAGCGAAGAGCAGGCCGAATACATCGGCGTTCCGGTCGAGGGTCCGTTCAAGCCGGATCACTACCGCTACTGAATCTCAGAGGCCGACCTTCAGGGCCGAGCCTCAGAGCCGAGCTTCGAGGACCGAGCTTCGAGAATCGTGTCTCGGCGTAGAGTCCGGCCGTGCAGGATCTCCGAGGCAAGGTCGCCGTCGTCACCGGCGGAGCGAGCGGAATCGGGTACGCGCTGGCGCGTTGCTTCGCCTCGGAAGGCGCTCGCGTCGTCATCGGCGATGTCGAAGCCGCCGCGCTCGATCGCGCGGTCTCGGAGCTCGGCGCGTCCGGCGCGGACGTCGAAGGGGTCGTCACCGACGTGACCGATCCCGCGCAGATGCAGGCGCTGGCCGACGCCGCGGTGACCCGTTTCGACGGCGTACACGTCTTCTGCAACAACGCCGGCGTCGGAGGAGGCGGTCTCTCGTGGGAGATGCCGCTGTCGACCTGGGAATGGGTGATCGGGGTCAACCTCTGGGGCGTGATCCACGGTGTCCGGGCCTTCGTACCGCTGCTGATGCAACAGACCGAGGCCCACATCGTGAACACGGCTTCGGTCGCCGGACTCGTCGCGGCCCCGTTCATGGGTCCGTACAACGCGAGCAAGCACGCGGTGGTCGCGATCTCCGAGACCCTGCATCACGAGCTTGCCCTGAGCGCGCCGCAGGTGAGGGTCTCGGTCCTGTGTCCCGGCTGGGTCAACACGAATATCGCCCAGAGCGCGCGCAACCGGCCCGCGCACCTGCAGGAAGGCGCGGCTCCTGATCCGGAAGCAGCCGCACTGCTGCGTGGGTTCATCGAGCAGGGAATGCCGCCGGACGAGGTGGCCGCCAAGGTGCTCGAAGCGATTCGCGAGGAACGCTTCTGGATCCTCACCCACGACGAGCCGGGGGATTTCTGGGTCGACGGAGTCAACCAGCGCCTTCGTTCGCTCGGAGCGCGCGCCAACCCGCAGCTCGGTCTGCCCCTCTGACTTCGGAGGTCGACGCCGGTGCCCGCTGCCGATCCGATCCCGCCGACGATCGAGTGGCGGCGCAACGCGGTGCGTCTTCTCGATCAGCGCGCGCTGCCCGCGCGGCTCCGTTTCCTTGTCTGTAGCGACGTCGACGATCTCGTCGACGCCATCGCAACGCTCGCGGTGCGCGGCGCCCCGGCGCTCGGAGCGGCCGGCGCGTTCGGGGTGGTGCTCGCGGCGCGCACATTGCGGACCAAGCGCGAAGTGCGCGCCGCGGCGGCGCGCATCGCGCGGGCGCGTCCAACCGCGGTCAATCTGGCGTGGGGCGTCGCGCGCGGTCTCGACGCGTACGAGCGAGGCGGTCGCGACGCGGCACTCGACGTCGCGGAGTCGCTCGCGGCCGACGACGTCTACCGCAACCGGCTCATCGGCGCGCACGGCGCATCGCTCGTGCCCGTCGACGGCGCCGTGCTGACACATTGCAACACGGGCTCGCTCGCGTGCGTGGGATACGGCACTGCGCTCGGCGTCGTGCGCGCCGCCTTCGAAGCGGGGCGCCGGCCGAAGGTGTGGGTCGACGAGACCCGGCCGTTGCTGCAGGGCGCCCGGCTGACGATGTGGGAGTGCGGCCGGCTCGGACTCGATGCGACGCTCATCGTCGACGGCGCCGCCGCGGCCTTGATGGGCCGAGGAGAGGTGGATCTCGTGATCGTCGGTGCCGACCGCGTCGCGGCGAATGGCGACGTCGCGAACAAGATCGGAACGTACGGCCTCGCGGTGGCGGCGCGCCAGCACCAGATCCCGTTCTATGTCGCGGCCCCCGCATCGACGATCGATCTCGGAACCGCGAACGGTGACGCGATCCAGATCGAGGAGCGTGATCCCGACGAGGTGACGCATGTGGGCTCGCACCGCGTCGCGCCCCGAGATGTCGAGGCGTTCAATCCCGCGTTCGACGTGACACCGGCGCGACTCGTGACGGCGATCGTGACCGAATGCGGAGTCGCCCGCCCGCCGTATCGCCGTTCGCTGCCGGCGCATGTCCGGCGCGCCGCGGAGGTTGTCACACCCCCCGCGTAGTGTCGCCCGCCATGCTGCTGCGGGCCACACTCGTTGATCTGCTCGACGCGATCGTGCCTCCGCGCTGTGCGGGGTGCGGCCGTAGCGGCGAGCTCGTCTGTGGTCCCTGTGCCGCCACCCTCGTGCCGGCGCCGATCGCGCCGCCGCCCGCACCGGTCGAGTGGTGGACTTCGTGCTTCGCCTACGAGGGTGTCGCGCGCGAGCTCGTCGCCCGAGCCAAGTACCGCAACGAGCGCCGGCTCCTCGATCTCGTCGCGCGTGAGCTCACCCGGGCAATCGCAGCCGCACCTTCGTCGATCGACCTTGTCAGCTGGGCACCTGCAAGCGCGGCGCGCATCCGGGCGCAGGGCGTCGACCACGGGGAGTTGCTCGCTCGAACGGTCGCGCGGCCGACAGGCGCGCGTGTCGCTCGGTGCCTGCACCGCGCCGCGGGGTCGGCGCAGACCGGACTCGACGCACGCGCGCGCAGGCGTGGGCCGCCCTTGCGCGCGATCGGTCGCGTCGGTGGTGCGACGATCCTCGTCGTCGACGACGTCGCCACGACGGGCGGAACGCTCGCGGCCGCCGCCCGGGCGCTACGGGCTGCCGGCGCCCGTGCAG
>JAUZEM010000531.1 GCA_030839005.1 Actinomycetota bacterium
GGCCTGTGGATGAATCACATGAGTGTCATTACCCTACCGCAGGTCCTCCGTGAAGCGCCAGAGTCCATCCGAACCCAGACCCCGCATTTTCACCAAACTGTTTGGCGCGCTTCCGGCGTCGCGTGCCGGTTTTTCACCAAACTGTTTGGCGCGTTGTCGGGTCAGTTGGGGGCGCGGCCGCGGGCGGCGACCAGGGGCACGAGCATCTCGTCGGGGGTGAGCGAGCCGTGACCGGAGCGCAGCTCGACCTCCTTCGGCAGCGCCGGGTCGACGAAGGCAACCGCGTCGCGAGCCGCGAGCACGACGTCGCCGATCCGGCCGGGCACACTCCCCGTCGCGCCGGTACCGAGCAGCCCCTCGTCGAGCAGTTCCGCACGCGACCACACCCACGCCCGCGCGCCGACCTGATCGCGCGCCGCGGCGAGCAGTTCGCGAGCAGCACCCTTGCGCGCGTACAGATACCGGAAACGACCGTCGCCGGCCATCGCGGCCGTCAGCGCGGCGAGCTCCGGGACCGCGATCCACGATTCTCGCTCGAGGTGTACCTGGCCGTGGTCGGCGGTCACGAGCAACGCAGCCCGCGCCGGTAGCGCGTCGAGGAGCGCGGCGACCAGCGCGTCCGCCGACGCGAGCTCACGCCGGAACACGCGCGCGTGGAGACCGAACTCGTGCGCAATCGAATCGACCCCCGGGTAATACGCGTATACGAGCCGTTCACCGGCTTCGACCTCGCGAAGAGAGTGCTCCACCAGCGCGGCCGTCGTGTGCCATCCGACGAACCTGGCGCCCCGCAGGTGCGCCTGGCTGAAGCCCGAGGTGCGGAACTCGGACTTGGTCACGACGGGGACGGTGCGTCCGAGGAACGGGGTGTGACGCTGGACATCGAACGGATCGGGGGCGCGGCCGCCGCCCTGCACCGTCCAGCGCAGGACGTTCAGGACCTCGTGCCCGACCAGCATGCGGTAGCCGAGGATCCCGTGCTGAGCGGGAGCGAGGCCGGTGGTGATCGAGGTGAGCGCAGCGGCGGTCGTCGCGGGCACGACGGTGGTGATGGGTCCACCGGCCATCGCCGCGAGCTCGGGAAGGTCGTCGGCGTGCTCGCGCAGCGCATTCCACCCGAGGCCGTCGAGCACCAGGAGCACCACCGCGTCGGCTCCCTGCGCCGGTTCCGGCAACCAGGACCCATCCCGGACGCCCAGAAGCGCCGGGACCACTCCGACAATGGACGCACCGTCGAGTGCCGGCCGTACCGCCCCGACGAGGGAGGAGGTCATCGGCCGCAGCGTAGAACCTCGCGTGGGCGACGCCCGGCCTTCCTTCCGCGCGACGATGGGGACATGAGGATGTCGACGCGCGGCGATTACGCGGCCCGCGCACTCTTGTCGCTCGCGCTGCACGGAACCGACCGTCCGACGTCCGTCAAGGAGATCGCCGAACGGACCCATCTTCCGCAGCCGTACCTCGAGCAGATCCTCTTGTCCGTGAAGGGCGCGGGGCTCGTGCGTTCGAAGCGCGGCGTCGGTGGGGGTTACGTGCTCGCCCGTCCGACACAGGAGATCACCCTCGCCGACATCGTCTCGGCGGTGGAGGGTCCGCAGATCGTCCTGGCCGAGCACCCCGATCATTGCGAGGGCCACTGCATCCTGCAGGAGGTGTGGGTCGGCGTCGACGACGAGTCGCGCCGCATCCTCGAGCGCGTCACCCTGGCCGAGCTCGTCGACCGTACCCGTGTCGGCCACCCGGACGCGGTGCCCGACCCGACCCACTGAATCTCGCCGCGCTACCGCTGCCGCTCCGCGAGGTGGTCGAGCACGACCCGCAGATCCGGCGGCAACGGCTCTTCGAACCGCAGCCGTTCACCCGTGACGGGATGGTCGAATCCCAACGTCCCCGCGTGGAGAAACGAGCGCGTCGACGGGATCTGATCGCGGGAACCTCCGTAGGTACCGTCCCCGACAACCGGATGACCGATCGCCGCGAGGTGCACGCGGATCTGGTGGGTGCGCCCGGTCTCGAGCCGGCACTCGAGGAGGCTGCACCGCGGGAGCTCGAACTCCTCGACCACCTGGTACTCCGTTCGCGCCGGCTTGCCCGCATCACGCACCGCCATTCGCGTGCGGCGCGCGCCCGAGCGCGCGATCGGCGCGTCGATCAGACCGCGCCGCGACGACAGCCGACCCCACACCAACACCGCGTAGACGCGCTCGACCGTCCGCGCCGCGAGCTGGCCGACGAGCGACTCGTAGGCCGCGGCCGATCGCGCGACCGCGAGCAGACCGCTCGTGTCGCGGTCGAGCCGGTGGACGATCCCGGGGCGCGTCGGATCGCCGACGACTTCGATTCCGGGGAATCGCGCGAGCAGGCCATTGACGAGCGTTCCGGACGCGTTCCCGGCACCGGGATGCACGACGAGACCGGCCGGTTTGGCCACGACGACGACCTCGTCGTCGGCGAAGCGCACGTCGATGTCGACGCCCGCATCGGGTTCGGGCCGTGCGTCCGACTCGAGTCCCGGCTCGGCCGACACCTCGAGCGTGCTTCCCTCGCGCAAACGGTGACTCTTCGCGACGATCCGGCCGTCCACCAACACCGCGCCGTCGTCGATCAACGCCTGCACCGCGGCGCGCGGCCAACCGGTCAGGAAGGAGAGCGCCCGGTCGACCCGATCACCGTCGAGCGCCGCGGGCACGGTGATGGGCCGGTCGATCATGACGCGGGCGCGGCACTCGGCGCGAGCAGCGTCCGCACGATCAACAGAACGGCTCCGACGGTGATGCACGAATCGGCGACGTTGAACACCGGCCACCAACCTACGGCGACGAAATCGACGACGTGGCCGCGCAAGAACCCGGGCGAACGCGCGACGCGGTCGCCCAGGTTGCCGAGCGCGCCGCCGAGCACGAGCACCAACCCGACGAGCGTCCAGCGGTCCGTCGCTTGGCGCA
>JAUZEM010000536.1 GCA_030839005.1 Actinomycetota bacterium
CTGTGTGCGGCGGCCTCGGCGCGCGACAAGGCGGTCGCGACGACTGCCTGCGTCCTCGGCGGACGTCTCGGAGGGGGGATTTCGGGTCATCGCGGGATCACGCGAGCGTAGTGGCCGGTCGTGGCCACTACCTACGCGGCCGTGCTATGCGGTCTTCTCGTCGCTCTCGGACCGGCCCAACTGGGTGCGGTACAGCTCGGCGTACACGCCGCCCCGAGCCAGGAGTTCGCTGTGCGTACCGGACTCGACGATCCGCCCGCCGTCCACCACGACAATGCGGTCGGCGTCGACGATCGTCGAGAGGCGGTGCGCGATCACGATCGCGGTCCGGCCGCGTAGTGCCTCGTCGAACGCGCGCTGGATCGCGAGCTCCGACTCGGAGTCGAGGTGCGACGTCGCCTCGTCGAGGATCACGATCGCGGGGTTCTTCAGGAGGAGTCGTGCGATTGCCAGGCGTTGCTTCTCGCCGCCCGACATCCGGTAGCCGCGCTCGCCGACGACCGTTTCGAGGCCGTCGGGGAGCGAGGCGACGAGATCCCAGATGCGCGCCCCTTCGAGGGCGTGGCGCAGATCGTCGTCGGTCGCGTCGGGGCGCGCGAAGCGCAGGTTGGAACGGATGGTGTCGTGGAAGAGATGCGGGTCCTGCGGCACGAGCCCGATCGCGGCGTGCACGGATTCGAGCGTGAGGTCGCGTACGTCGTGGCCGTCGATCCGCACCGCGCCCTGCACCGTGTCGTAGACGCGCGGCACGAGCATCGCGATCGTGGTCTTGCCCGCGCCCGACGCTCCGACCAGCGCGATGGTGTCGCCGGGCTCGATCACGAGCGAGACGTCGCGCAGGGTCCAGTCGCTCGGCTCGTCGGCGCCGGGCGTGCCGGGCGCCTCCAACGACTCGAGCGATACCTCGCGGCCCGGCGGGTGGCGGAACCACACGTGGTCGAGCTCGACCCGTCCCTTGGGCGCGACGAGGTCGGTTGCGCCGGGCCGGTCGGTGATCGCGGCCGGGAAGTCGATCACCTCGAACACCCGCTCGAACGAGACGAGCGCGGTCAACACGTCGACACGCGAGTTCGTGAGCTGCGCGAGCGGCTGGTAGATGAGCGCGACGTAGGCCGCGAACGCGGCGAGCGTCCCCGACGTGATCGTGCCGGAGACCGCGAGGTTGCCGCCGATCCAGTAGACGATCGCCGTTCCGATCGCGGTGACGAGCCCCAGCGCGACGAGCAGGATCCGGCTGTAGATCGCGGTCGTGATGCCGACGTCGCGCACGCCGCCCGCCCGCTCGGAGAACGCGTCGCGCTCGCGGTCGGGCCGGCCGAACAACTTCGCCAGCATCGCGCCCGCGACATTGAACCGCTCGGCCGTGATGTTGTTCATCTCCGCGTTCTGCTGCATACCGATCCGCGCCAGTTTCTGGATGCGCGGACCGAGCAGGCGCGCCGGGTAGATGAACGCCGGCAACGCGAGGAGCGTCAGCAACGTGATCTGCCAGCTGAGCTGGAACATGATCGCGAGCGTCACCGCGAGTTGGATGAAGTTCTGCAGCACCGTGCCGAGGGTGTTGGTCACCGCTTGCTGCGCGCCGACCACGTCGTTGTTCAACCGCGACTGCAGCGCGCCCGTCTGCGTGCGGGTGAAGAACGCGATCGGCATGTGCTGCACGTGGTCGAACAGCTCGACGCGGAGGTCGTAGATGAGTCCTTCGCCGATGCGCGCGGAGTAATAGCGCTGGGCGAGTGAGAGAGCGGCATTGAAGAGCGCGAGCCCGACGGCGGCGAGGGCGACCAGCATCACCAGATGCCGGTCGTGGTGCGCCGGTGGAATCGCTTTGTCGAGCAGCTCCTTGAGGAGCAGCGGCGTGACGGCGGTGGCGATCGAGCCGAGGATCACCGACACGACGAATGCGATCAGCGGCCGCAGATACGGCCGGATGTACTTGAGGACCCGCCGCATGACGACGCGGTCGATGCGACGCTGCGTGATCGCCTCGTCGCGCCGGAAGCCCATCATCGTGCGGTGTTCCATCATCGGCGCTCGAGGGTACCGGCCTCGGCGGCGAGCGAGGTCACGCTTCTAGCATGCGCATCATGACGACCACAGCCACTGATCCCGAAGTGCGCGCCGAGCTGGTCGCCACCGTCCGGCGGTTCATCACCCGCGAAGTGATGCCGGTCGCGTCCGACCTCGAGCATGCGGACACGTACCCCGAGGACATCGTCGAGCAGATGAAGGCGCTCGGCCTGTTCGGGATCGCGATCCCCGAGGCCTACGGCGGTCTCGGGCTCGATCTGCTCACGTACACCGAGGTCGTCGAGGAGCTCGCGTACGGCTGGATGTCGCTGTCGGGTGTCGTCAACACGCACACCATCGCTGCGCATCTGATCGTGCACCACGGCACCGAGGAGCAAAAGCGCCGCTGGCTCCCGCGCATGGCGACCGGCGAGCTGCGCGGGTGCCTGTCGCTGTCGGAGGCCGACGCGGGCAGCGACACGCGCAACCTCACGTGCCGCGCGGCGCGTGACGGGGACGAGTTCGTCGTGACCGGCACGAAGATGTGGGTGACCAACGGCGAGCGCGCGGGAATCGTCGCGCTCGCCGTACGCACCGACGAGGGCATCTCGTGCCTGATCGTCGAGAAGGATCCGGGGCCGCGCTTCGGCGGCATCGCGGTCAGCCGCAACATCGGCAAGCTCGGCTACAAGGGCATCGAGACTGTGGAGATGACGTACGACGGCCACCGGGTGCCGGCCGACGCGTTGCTCGGCGATGCGGGTCGCGGCCTCGGTTACATCCTCGGCGCGCTGGAGGTCGGCCGCATCAACATCGCGGCGCGTGCGGTCGGTGTGGCGCGCGCGGCCTTCGACGCGGCGCTCGCGTACGCGCAGGAGCGACGCACGATGGGCAAGCCGATCGCCGAGCATCAGGCGATCCAGATGAAGATCGCCGACATGGCGACCAAGCTCGAGGCCGCGCGGCTGCTCACTCGGAACGCGGCCGAAAGGAAGCAGGCCGGGGAACGCGCCGACGTCGAGGCCGGCATGGCGAAGCTGTTCGCCAGCGAAGCCGCGTTCGAGATCGCGACCGACGCGATGCGCATCCACGGCGGCGTCGGCTACACCACGGAGCTCCCCGTCGAGCGCTACTACCGCGACGCGCCGCTCATGATCATCGGTGAAGGCACGAACGAGATCCAACGGCTCGTGATCGCGCGCGGTCTGCTCGCTCGCGCTTCCGGCAAGGCGGCTGGGTAGCCTCCGTCAATGACCGTCTACGAGCGCCCGTTCGGTCGCTACTTCGAAGACTTCGAGGTCGGCGACGTCTACAAGCACTGGCCGGGCAAGACCATCACCGAGTACGACGACCACCTGTTCTGCCTGATGACGATGAACCACCATCCGCTGCACCTCGATGCCTGGTTCGCCGAGCGGCAGACCCAGTTCGGCAAGAACGTCGTGGTGGGCAACCTCGTCTACTCACTCGTGCTCGGTATGTCGGTCGCCGACGTGAGTGGCGTGGCGATCGCCAACCTCGAAGTCGAGTCGCTGCAGCACAAGCTCCCGACCTTTCACGGCGACACGATCTACGCCGAGACGAAGGTGCTCGACAAGAAGGAATCGCAGAGCAAACCCGACCGTGGCGTTGTCTCGGTCGAGTCACGCGGGTTCAATCAACGAGGCGAAGAGGTGTGCTACTTCCGCCGCCGTGTCATGGTCCCGAAACGGTCGGCGGCGCAGCCGCGGGAACGCCCCTACACGTCACCGGACTGACGACCGGTCCCTCGGTTGGCTCGGGACGCGGGTTAGCGTCTGCCGGTTCCTACTGGAGGTTGACCCGTGACCGATCTTCCCCCGCCCCCGCCCCCGCCGCCGTACGACGCACCCCCGCCCGGGTCCGGCGCCCCCGACGTCGGGGCCGCCATCTCGTACGGCTGGAAGAAGTTCCAGGAAAACGTCGGTCCGATGCTCATCGTCGTGCTCATTCCGGTCGCCGCCCAGATCGTGCTCCTGCTCATCGGGCAGGTCGCGATCAAGTCCGTGGCGGGCGCATTGGTGTTCCAGGTCATCGGGATCGTCGTCAGTGCAGTCGCCGGCCTCGGTCTGTATCGCACGGCATTGATGATCACCGCGGGCGAGCCGGCCGATGTCGGCAAGGCGTTTCAGTACGACAGGTGGGGCGAGTGGATCGTGTTCTCGTTCGTGTTCGGGCTCATGGTCGGCGTCGGCCTCGTGCTCTGCATCATTCCAGGCTTGTTCGTCCTGGCGTTCTTCGGCCTCGCGCCGTTTTATTTCATCGACAAGCGCATGAGTCTCGGCGAGGCCTTGAGTGCGAGCCGAGCGGCCGTGCAGAGCAAGGGACTCGCGTTCCCGGTTCTCCTTTCGATCATCGTCGGTGTGCTCGGTGTCATCGCCTGCATCGTCGGCGTGTTCGTGACGGAGGCGATCGCCTATATCGCGGTCGCATATCTGTACCGATACGCGACGGGGCAGCCGGTCGCCGCGTAGTCCGCGTGGCCCGCGACGATTGCCTGTTCTGCGCGATCGTCACGGGCGAGACGCCTGCGCACGTCGTGCTCGACGAGCCCGATGTGGTCGGGTTCCTCGACATCCGTCCCGTATTCAAGGGTCACGTACTCGTTGTTCCACGCCGGCATTTCGCCACGCTGCCCGAGATTCCGACTCCCCTCCTGACGTCGCTGTTCGTCGCGGTGCGGAGTTGCGCGGGTGCGGTCGTAGCCGGTCTGGGTGCGCAGGGATCCTGGGTGGCGCAGAACAACGTCGTCAGCCAGGCCGTGCCGCACGTGCACGTGCACGTCGTCCCGCGCACGAAGGGCGACGGACTGCGGGGATTCTTCTGGCCGCGGCAGAAGTACGACGACGAACACGAGATGTCCGATTACGCGGATCGCCTGCGCGTCGCGTTGGCAAACCCGGAGATTGATCCGATCAGCTGATCTCGTTCGCGGCCTCGACCGCCTTGCGTACCTCGGAGAGCCGGTACCGCCGGTGGCCGCCGATCGTCTTGATCGCCCGCAGCCTGCCCGTTCGGGCCCAGCGGGTCACCGTCTTCGGATTGACGCGGAACATCTCCGCGACCTCCGCCGGCGTGAGCAGCCGGTCGTTCGCCGATTCTTCGTTGGGCATCATCGCGTCCCGCCCTCTTTCCCGCGCGCTCCGGGTCCACCAGCCCGGATTCGCGCCCATAGTGGCAGAATTTGGGAGATCGGCGCCATTGCGCTCGCTCGTGCCTTCTTGGGACGGGCGGTCACGCTGTCACGCTGGCGCGACGCGGCGATCCGTACTCTCCTCCTGGGACAAGGATCGCCCTCCCAGCCCCTGAAGTCCCGGTTGATGATGCCCCCGCCGTCCCCCCGGTCGGGGGCATCATCGCGAGGCTCGACCCTTGCAATTTGCGCGACTGTAATGATGTAATGCTTGCATGACCGTGAAGCAGAACAGTGCCACATTGGAAGGCTGGTTCGCCGGCCGGTTGCCCGACGACTGGTTCTCCGGTCCGCCGAAGGTGACCTCGGATCGCGAGGAGATCCTGGTTGTCGGCACCCTCGCGGAGCCCGAGTACCCGGAGGGTGCCGACGAATCGGCGGTCGGCGCGGCCCGTCGGGCGCGGATCCAGCGCTTCCGCGAGGAGACACGCGAGCAGCGCATGCGCATCGCCGACGAAGCGGAGAGCAAGACCGGCCGGAAGGTCGCGTGGGGCGCGCGTTGCGGCGACGAGGAGAAGACGTTCACCGCGCTCGCCGTCCCCGTTATGACGCGTCTGCGCATGCGGGAACGCCAGACCCTCGACACGCTGGTGGGCGCCGGAGTCGCGCGTTCGCGTTCGGACGCGCTCGCGTGGTGCGTGCGGCTGGTGCGCGAGCACGAAGGCGAATGGATCGAGCAGCTCCGTCACGCGCTCGTGGCCGTCGAGGAAGCCCGCTCCTCGGGCCCGAATCCGGCCTAGCTGAGGACGCGCTTCTTGAAGCCGTCGATGCCGAGCTTCGAGAACACCGCGGTGAAGGCGACGAGCGCGGCGTATACCGCGGCTACCGGCATGTGTGGCACGCCTTTCGTGAGCGACAGGCGCATACCTTCGCTGAGATAGATGAGCGGGTTGACGAGCACGCTCCACTTCAGCCAGGGCAGCGGTGTCAGGCCCTGCCACGGGTAGTACACCGCGCCGAGGAACGTCATGGGGAGCACGAGCAGGCTGAAGATGAGCGGCACTTGCCGGGGCTCGACCCGCGTCCCGATCGTCAGCCCGAGTGCGGCGCTCATCATCGCCGACAGAGGCAATATCGTGACGAGGTAGAACCAATGAATGCTCAGGTGCACGGGCGTCGCCGGAATGAATGTGGCAAGCACGAACACCACGAGTGCCGCAATGACGGCCTGGATCGCGCCCGACGCGACCTTCTCGAGCGCGACGGCCCACACCGGCATCGGTGCGAGCACGCGGTCTTCGATCTCCCGCGTGTAGCCGAAGTCCTGCACGAGCGGGAGCGCGACGGCTTGCACTCCTTGAAAGATCATGGAGCTCGCGATGACGCCTCCGACGAGGAGCGTCGAGAACCGCGCGGCGCCGGCCGCTCCGCCGATCGCCTCGCCGATCTTCGGGAACACGTACGCGAACACGAAGATCAGCAGGAGCGGTTGCATGACGGTGCGGCCGAGGAACATCCAGACCTCTTTGCGGAGCACCGCGAGGTCGCGGAGCAATAGTGCTGCGAACGCGCTCCGAGACGAGGCGTGCGCAGGCTTGACCGCGGTGATGCCGGCGTTACTCACGCAGCTCCCTCCCGGTGAGATCGATGAAGACGGTCTCGAGTGTGGTCTCCTTGACACCGACGTCCTGCAGGGCGAAACCCTTACGGTCCGCGTGCGTGATGATCTCGGGCAGGGTCGCTCCGCCGGCGCGTAGGTACGCATAGACCGTGCCGTCGACGACGCGTGCGGAGTCGACCCCCGGCACCTGCTCGAGCTCGCGCGCGAGCGCCTCCAGATCGCCCGATGCGTGGATCCGGACCTCGGTGTCGGCGCCGATCGATTTCTTGAGCGCCTCGGGAGTGTCGAGCGCGAGCAGGCGGCCGTGGTCGATGATCGCGACCCGTTCGCACAGCTGGTCGGCTTCCTCCATGTAGTGCGTCGTGAGCACGATCGTCTGACCACGCCGGTGCAGCTCGCCGATGACGTCCCAAAGGGCGAGACGACTCTGCGGGTCGAGGCCCGAGGTCGGTTCGTCGAGGAACAAGACGTCAGGGTCGTGCATGATCGCGCGTGCCACCATGAGCCGCTGCGCCATGCCGCCCGACAGCTCGTCGACGCCGGCGGTCGCACGATCCGCCAGCCGGAATTGTTCGAGCAGCCCGCGGACGCGGTCATGCGCTTCGCGCGCGCCCATCCCGAAGTAGCGGCCGTGGAAGTACAGGTTCTCGGCGACGTCGAGCGACCGGTCGAGCGTGTTCGTCTGGGGCACGACTCCGATGACCTGCTTGGCCGTCGCGGGACGGGCGACCACGTCGATGCCGCCGACGAGCGCGCGTCCCCGTGTGGGAATGACTCTCGTGGTCAGCATGCCGACGGTGGTCGTCTTGCCGGCACCGTTCGGGCCGAGCAACCCGAAGATCTCACCGCGGCGGACACGGAGGCTGAGGTGTTCGACGGCGCGGACCCGTCCGCCCCGGCCTTCGAAGATTTTCGTCAGATCATCGGTGACGATGACGTCGGCGTCGGCCTCGGCGTCGGGGTGCGTGTCCGTGGCTTGCGCGTCGACCGCCATCGCTGGGTTCCCTCCGGTGGGCGCCATCGCTGGTTCGCTCCGGGAGAGCGTACGGGGGCTGTCCAACGTCGACGCCGCGTGGCTATTCTCCGAACCATGTCCGCGGGGATGCGCGTGGTGTTCAACGGCGTGCGAGGTTCGACGCCGTGTGCGGGGCCCGACTACGAGCACTTCGGTGGCAATTCGTCGTGCGTCGCGCTCGAGACCGACAACGCGCCGCCGGTCATCTTCGACCTCGGCACCGGCCTGCGCCAGTACGCCCGCCGCTGCGAGGGCGACTTCCACGGCACCGTGCTCCTCTCACATCTCCACTGGGACCACGTGCAGGGGCTCCCGTTCTTCACCCCGCTGCATTGCGAAGCCTCCACCCTCGACGTGTTCGGGCCACGCCAGGACGCCGGGCTGGGTCCGGTCTTCGCGGACTTGATGCGGCCGCCCTACTTCCCGATCACGCCCGACCAGTTGATCGGTGAAGTCCGCTTCCACGACACCGGCGAAGACGACTTTCCTGTCGGCGGGGCGAAGGTGCGCTCGCGTTGGGTTCGCCATGTCGGGCCGACGCTCGGCTTTCGCGTCGACCTCAATGGGTTTTCCGTCGCGTACATTCCCGATCACGGCCCGGGCTGTCACCCCGAGCATCCCGATGACTACATTCCTCACGAGGTGCTCGAGCTGTGCGACGGCGCGGACGTGCTGATCCACGACGCGCAGCACACGGTCGCGGAGTACGAAGCGAAGCGGCACTGGGGTCACTGCACGGTGGATTACGCGGTCCACGTTGCCCGAGAGGCGGGCGCACGGCGGCTGGTGCTCTTCCACCACGATCCCTCGCACAGCGACGACGACCTGGTCGCGATCGAGCGATCCGCGTCCGACCACGCGGCTCACATCGGCGCGCCCGAGGTGGTCGCGGGCTACGACGGCCTCGAGATCGAGCTGTCGCCCTCCCTGCCAACGTCGGAATGAGCCCGACACACCGGCAGGTGCTGGCGCCCGATCCAGCCGCGCTCCGGACCGTTCTCGGGCACTTCGCCACCGGAGTGGCGATCATCACCGCGCTCGACGGCGACGAGCCGGTCGGCATGGCCTGCAACTCGTTCACGTCGGTCTCGCTCGATCCACCGCTCGTGCTGTTCTGCGCGGCGAAGGACTCGACCACGTGGCCGCGCATCCAGGCTGCTCGCAAGTGGGCCGCGAACATCTTGTCCGAAGAGAGCGAAGAGGTCTGCCGGCTCTTCGCGCAAAAGGGCGCCGATCGCTTTGCGCACATCGCGTACTCGACCGGTCGCACCGGTGCGCCTGTTCTCGAGGCCTCGATTGCGTTCGTCGACTGCGAGACGATCGCGGAGCACGATGCGGGCGATCACGTCATCGTGGTGGGGCGTGTGCTCGAGCTCGGTTACGCCTCCGACGGCAAGCCGTTGCTCTTCTACCGGGGCGGCTACGGGCGTTTCGACGTCTAGCCGTTCTATAGCGCTCGTCGCAGCCGGTCGCCGACGTGGATGCGCGTCGTCGCCGCGACGATGGCGATCACCGCTTCGGCGAGGGCCAGCGCCCAGCCGACGATGGCGATACCGAGCAGGAATGCGAGGCTCGCCACGGCGAGGATCACGGCCGCGAGCGCATCCTGGGCGCGTACGGTCGGCGCCGGGACGGGCACCTCCGGCTCCGCGCTCCTCGGCGCCGGCAAGCGCGGGATGACCCAACGTTCGAATGCCCGGAGGAGCCCGCTGGCCTGCGGACCGGCCACGGCTCCGACCGCGAGGAGTAGTGAAAGACCGGGAACGAGCCATGGGACGCGAAAGACGAATGCGGCGAGGAGCGCCACGCCGACGGCGCCCTGCGCGAACCGGTCGGTCCGCGCGTCGACCCCCTCGACGGGCTGATTCACGGCCGCACCCTATAACTCGACGCGGGTCGGCGATACGCGAAATCAACGGCGAACATGGGCCCTTCTCGTCTCTCCGTGCTTTCTGAAACGCACACGGTTCGCTACGCTGCGTGTTCAGGGCTGCTTTGGGAGGAGTGAGCGTGCACCGTCGACACCCGGAACGGGTCGAGGACAGGGCGTCCACCAGCGCCGCCGATCTGGCCGGCATGGGGGGCTCGCAAGTTCTCGCCGGAACGCTCGATGTGAGCCGGATCCGGGAGACGACTCGGCGAGGCCGGCTCTGGCGCCTGCTGTTCCTCCTCGTGCCGGTCACGGGATACCTCTACTACCGCATCCTCAACGGCCAGTTCATCCATCCCGGGCTGCCTTCACTCACTCCGACCACCCTCCAAATCCTTCTGCCCCTCGGGCTGATCGCGGTGCTGTGCATCGTGCTCGTCGTGCCGATGATGGCGATGGGCAAGTCGCCTCACGTGCGTTATGACGCAACCGAGATCTCGACGACCCTCGACGACGTCGTCGGTCTCGGCCCGGTGAAGGACGAGGTCGTCAAGACGCTCAACCTGTTCCTCGGCTACCAGACGTTCCGGCGCGTGATGGGTGGCAATCCGCGCAAAGGCGTCTTGTTCGAGGGTCCGCCGGGGACGGGAAAGACCTACATGGCCAAGGCGATGGCGCACGAGGCCGGCGTTCCGTTCCTGTTCGTGTCCTCCACGGCGTTCCAGTCGCAGTACTACGGCGCGACGGGTCGCAAGATCCGGAACTACTTCAAGGAATTGCGCAAGGCCGCGGCCGAAGAGGGCGGCGCGATCGGTTTCATCGAGGAGATCGACGCGATCGCCGGCGCGCGCAGCGGCATGCGTTCGTCGCCGGCGCCGGACGCGCTCGCCGCCGACGCGTATGGGCGCCGGGTCGATCGCAATTCGAGCGAGGGCATCTCCGGCGTCGTCAACGAGTTGCTCATACAGATGCAGTCGTTCGACACGCCTACCGGCGGCCACAAATTCGCGGGCTGGTGGATCGATTCATTGAACCGGCTGCTGCCCGCGCACCGCCGCATCCCCAAACACTCGCCCGAGCCGTCGAACATCCTTCTCATCGCCGCGACGAACCGCGCAGCCGATCTCGACCCCGCGCTTCTGCGTCCCGGGCGTTTCGATCGTTCGATCCACTTCGACCTCCCGAGTCGATCGGGCCGCCGCGACATCATCGACTACTACCTCGATCGCAAGGCGCACGTGCCGGAGCTCGACAAGGAGGAGCGACGCGAGGCGCTCGCGGCAATGACGTTCGGGTACACGCCGGTGATGATCGAGCACATCTTCGACGAGGGCCTCGTGTGGGCGCTGCGCGACGGGCGCATGGCGATGGACTGGTCCGACGTTCAACAGGCGAAGATGACCGAGGAGATCGGTCTGAAGCAGCCGGTCGAGTACACCGACGAAGAGCGGCGCACGATTGCTACCCACGAGGCCGGTCACGCGACGGTCGCGTACCTCGTCGGGCAGAATCGCAAGCTCGAGGTGCTCTCGATCATCAAGCGTCGTGACGCGCTCGGCCTGCTGTCGCACAGCGACGGCGAGGAGCGGTTCACCCGTACCCGTTCGGAGCTGCTCGGGATGATGAAGATCGCATTCGGTGGCATGAGCGCGGAGGAGCTGTTCTTCGGCGAATCCGGGACCGGTCCGTCCGGCGACCTGGTGCACGCGACGAGGATCGCGGCCCAGATGGTCGGGTCGTACGGGATGGCCGGAACGCTCGTGTCCTACGAAGCGATCGAGCCCGGCCCGATCACGCAGGGCATCGTGGGCAAGGTGCTCGCCAACGAGGACGCGCGTGCCGCCGTCGAGAAGCTGCTCGCGCAAGCCAAGGCCGACGTACAGGTGATGCTCGACGATCACCGGCACCTCGTCATCGCGTTGCGCGACGAGTTGCTCGAGAAGTCGGAGCTCGTCGGCGAAGAGATCGTCGACGCGCTGCGCGAAGCGGAGGCGCGCAAGCCGCTCGAGGACGAGGGGATGCCGAAGCGCCCGCCGCGCGAGTGATCTGGTCGGGCGAGTGACCTGGTCGGGCTGACCCGTAAAACCTGACGGGGGCGTCAGGGTCGCGCTGATAGCCTCGATCGAGGTGGACGACGACGCCGAGACGCGACAACAGAAGACCGCGCGCAAAGAAGCCGAACAGCGAGAGGGTTCGAACACTCGCAAGCGGGGCTGGCGTCTGATGCGAGAGGCGGTCGGCGCGCACCCCCATCTCATGATTCTCGGCATTGTCGCCGGACTCGTGTGGGCGGTTGCGCGGGTATCCGTGCCGCTGCTCGCGGGCGCCGCGATCGACCACGGGATCGCGGAAGGCCGCACCGGACTCACCCTCGCCTTGACCGCGGCGATCATCGGGGTGGGTGCGGTCCAGGCCGTGGGCACCGGGATGCGCCGCTACGCGGCGTTCGGCCTCGCGTGGCGCGTCGAGACCGATATCCGCATGAAGCTCGTCGCGCACCTGCAACGCCTGCACTTCGCATTTCACGACCAGGCGCAGACCGGCCAGCTCATGGCCTACGCGAACACCGACATCCAACAGATCAACAACGTCGTGCTGCTCGTCCCGCTGACCATCGCGAGCACGCTCCAGATGCTCGCGGTCGTAGTGATCCTCTTGTTGCGCAGTCCGGGTCTCGCGCTGTTCGCGCTCGGCCTCTTGCCGTTGCTCAACTTCTCCGCGACCCGTTTCAACCACCGCATGTACCCGGTGGGCATGCAGCTCCAACAGGAGCTGTCGGACGTGTCGGGCGTCGTCGAAGAGAGTGTCACGGGCATACGCGTCGTCAAGGGCTTCGGGGTCGAGCGCATGCAGCGCGCCCGGCTCTCGTCGGAAGCGGAAAGTGTGTACGACCGCTCGATGGATCAGGCTCGTCTGCGCGGCAACTTCATGCCCCTCATCGACTTTCTGCCGACCCTCGGACTCGTCGGCATCCTGTGGTACGGCGGGCACCAAGTGCTGCACCACCACCTGACAGTCGGCGACATCGTCTCCGCAAACCTGTTCGTGCTCATGCTCATCTGGCCGTTGCGCATGATCGGGATGCTCATCGGTCAGCTTCCCCGCTCGGCTGCCGCCGCGGGCCGTATCGATTCGATCCTCTCGACCGATCCGGCCATCAACGACGCTCCGAACGCTCGCCCCCTGCCCGACGGCCCGGGCACGGTGCGGTTCGAGCGGGTGACATTCGGCTACGGACGCGGTCCGGCGGTGCTCGACGGCCTCGACCTCGTCATCGATGGCGGCGAGGCGGTCGCGCTCGTCGGCGCCACGGCTTCCGGCAAGACGACGGTCGCGCGGCTCATCCCTCGTTTCTACGACGTGCACGCCGGCCACGTGCGGATCGACGGCGCTGATGTGCGCGACGTGCGACTGAACGGAGTGCGCCGTTCCGTCGGTCTCGTGTTCGAGGACACGTTCTTGTTCTCCGACAGCGTGCGTAACAACATCGCGTTCGCCGACCCCGAAGCGCCGACCGAGGCCGTCGTTCGAGCGGCGAAACTTGCCGGCGCCGACGAGTTCGTGCGCGAGCTGCCCGAGGGGTACGACACGGTCATCGGTGAGCATGGTTATTCGCTCTCCGGCGGTCAGCGTCAACGCATCGCGATCGCCCGGGCGGTTCTGGCCGACCCGCGCATCTTGATCCTCGACGATGCGACCTCGTCGGTCGACCCGACGAAGGAACACGAGATCCGGGCTGCGCTCGCGGAGGTGATGCGGGGCCGAACGACGATCATCATCGCTCACCGGCCTGCGACGATCGCGCTGGCCGACCGGGTGGTGCTCATCGACGAAGGAAAGGTCGTGGCCGACGGGACGCACGATCGACTGCTCGCGACGTCTCCCCGCTACCGCGAAGTGCTCGCGCGGGCCGCCGTCGAGACCAACGCAGGTGTCATCGACGACGAGGAGCTACTCGACCTGCCGGGGGTGGGGGACTAGTGGGCTGGTGGGGTGACAACGTCCCCGAGGAGACCCTGTCGCGCGACGAAGCATCGCGTGTGGTCCGCCGTCTGTTCCGCATGCTGCGACCGCAGCGGGCGCGGATCGTCGTCGCCACGTTCGTGTTGATGGCGCAGGCGGCCGCGTTGTTGGCCGGACCCCTGCTGGTGAGGCACGGTATCGACGCGGGCTTGCCCAGCGCGAAGCACGGTGGCGACGCCGGAGCACTCGACCTCGCGGTCGTGATCTATCTCGTCCTGGCGTTCGCCGGGCTCGCGCTGGGACGGTTCGCGATCGTCCTCGTCGCCCGCATCGGCGAGGGTTTCCTCAAGGAGCTGCGCAACCGTCTGTTCGGGCACATGATGAGCCTCTCGCTCGACTATTTCGAGACCGAGAAGACCGGCAAGATCGTCGCGCGCATGAC
>JAUZEM010000562.1 GCA_030839005.1 Actinomycetota bacterium
TGACCCAGCGCTTCGGTCTGGTTCCCCTCGGCGAGGAACACGCGGATCAAGGCCGCGTGCGAGGTTTCTCGAAGCGGCTCGCCTCGGATCGCGGCCTGCGCCGCCGCGATCGCTTCGGCCCATCGACCTTCCGCGGCCAGGTGATCGGCCATTGCCTCGAGCGCGTGCAGGCGGAGCTGGCGCCACTCCGCGGTTTCGATCAGCACCCAGTCCTCGTACCAGTCGGGAAGGAGATCGGCCGACAGCGACGCGACCGCCGCGGCCGTCGCCTCGGGCGCCATGTTCGGGGGGTCGGGTTCGAGCAGGCGGTGCGCGAACCGCTTGGATTCGCGGATGTCGACGACGACTCCCGATGCGAGGTTCAGGTCGAGGTCGGCGACGTCGACCGCGGCGCGGGCTTCGCCGCGCAGTCGCGTCAGCGCCGAACGCAGGCTCGCCGACGCGTGCTGCTCGGTGGAGTCCGGCCACAACGTGCCCGCGATCATGAGCCGGGTCACGGACCGATCTCTCAGCGCGAGGAGCGCGAGCAGTCGCTGGGATCCGCTCGGCAGTGAAGGCGCGGTGTCGCCGGCGCGGAATTGAAAACTGCCCAGCACCGAGAGCGTGAGGTCCTCGCCGGCCTTGCGGACGAACGCGACGTCAAGCTTGTCGCCTACGGCGCGCTCGGCGCGGGGGGCGCGCTCCGGCCCGGGCGAACCGAGATCCTCTTGCGTCATGTTCGCCGGCGGTCTCTCAGGTCGACGATCGCCGGATTGGCGACCGGTTCGGGTCTCGAAGCCGGGCCCGGTCGTGCACGCAACTCGCCCTGTCCGTACTGGCAACCGCACTCGATGAGGAGCGCGGTCTCGACCTCCGTTTGGATGCCAACCGCGATCACCGACAGGCCGAGCGTCGTGCCGACCTGGACGAGCGCGGCGACCATGTCGCACCCGGGGGCATGGATCTCGCCGTCCGACGTCATGTTCGCGACGAGCGCGCCGTCGAGCTTCAAGAAGTCCGTCGGGAGCTGCTGGAGTCGCGGAAGCGGTGTGTGGCCGGTCCCGAATGCATCCACGCCGATGTGCACTCCGAGCTCTTGGATGGTCGTGAGCTCACTCGTGGCTGAACAACTGGCGCGCATCAGTACGCTCTCGGTCAGCTCGAGCCAGAGCCGGTCGGGCGCGACGCCCGTCTCGTCGAGCGTGGCGGCGACGACTTCGGCGAGCCCGGGTTCTGCAAGCTCCCGTGCCGAGAGGTTCACCGACATCCAACCCGGCCAACCGGCGTCTTGCCAGCGCCGTGCTTGGATGCAAGCAGCGCGTATTGCCCACGCGCCGATGGGGACGATCAACCCGGTCTGCTCGGCGGTCTCCAGGAACTGGCCGGCCCGCAGGAATCCGCGAGACGGATGTTCCCACCCGAGGAACGCCTCGACGCCCACGACGGTGCGTCGGGCGAGCTCGTGGATCGGCTCGTATTGAAGGACGAACTCGCCGCGCTCGAGCGCCGGCGTCAGATCCGCTTCGAGCTCGAATCGCCGCGAGGCCTCCTCGACCAGCACGTCGTCGAAGCGATGCCATCGGGCCCGTCCCCGTCGCTTGGCCCGGTACATGGCCGCGTCGGCGTTGCGCAGCAGCGTCGCCGAATCGGCGTGCTCGACGGACGTGCCGTCGACGGTCGCGATCCCGATGCTCGACGTGATCAGACACTGCCGGCCGTCGACCACGATGGGTTGCTCGATCGTCGCGTGGATGCGGGACGCGATCGCGGTCGCTTCCTCGACGTCGTGTAGGCCGTCGCACACGACGACGAACTCGTCTCCGCCGATGCGGGCCACGGTGTCGGACTTCCGCTGCAGTCGCTCCAAGCGCCGTGCGATTTCCACGAGCACGCGGTCTGCGAACTCGTGACCGTACCCGTCGTTGACGATCTTGAAATCGTCGAGGTCGCAGAACAATACGGCTACGACGTCTTGCGATCGCTCCGCGCGCGACAACGCGACGTCCAATCGTTCCATCAAGGCGAGCCGGTTCGGGATCCCCGTCAGCGGGTCGCGCAGGCTGCGCTCGAGCAACGCGGCGCTCTCGGCCTTCCGGGTGGTGACGTCGCGAGCAGTAGTGACGATGCCGTTCACGTCGGGATCGTCGAGGCAGTTGATCTCGATGTTCTCGAACCAGTGCCAGTCGCCTTCGCGGTCGCGCATCCGGACCTCGATCGGCGGAAGCGGCGGACCTCCAGGCGGCGACGCCGACACGAGGTCGTCGCGTGCGTCGACGTCTCCTGCGTGAATGAGGTCTCGTTCCCTGGTGCCCTCGAGCTCGACGGGTTGATAGCCGAGCGCATCGGACACCGACGGGCTGCAGTACGTGAGGATGCCGTCGGCGTTGCGGACGAGGACGATGTCGCGCAGACTCGAGAGCAGCGCGTGGTCGCGGCTCTCGCCCGGATGTTCGGGCTCGAAGCGAGTCGTAGCCCCCTCCGTCGAAGTGGCGCGATCGTCGAGTCGGCTCGCTGGACCCCTGCGCGTCGATCGCCCCATACCTCGCTACTCCTTGCGGTACCGAACCGGAAGTGAGAGCGCGTCGCGGGGTCTCGGCGAGACGCAGACTCAAGTTACGACGACCTGACCGCGGAACGAATCCGCTGATTCCCGTAATCGCGGCCGGAAAGGCCGCACCCGAACGCGCTCGCCGGCTGCGCGGGGTGAGGTGGTCACGTTCCAGTGACGACGTCGTCACGCTCCGAGACAACGGTGGAGACGGATGGCGAGGCGAGCCATCGAGCAGGAGGCCCTGACATGACGAACGGCGACATGACGAACGGCACATGACACCCGGTCATTCGCGCGGGCCGAAACGATCGCGGCCGCGCGGGAGCACACGACCGACGGGCACTGCGATTACGAACGCCGAGAACGCGTCCGAATGGGTCAGCGTGACGTGCCCGGCGTGTGGTGTCGTGCGAGTGCACGCCGATCTGGTCGTCGTGCGCAACTGCATCGACGATGAAAGCTGGTCGTATCGCGCGCGTTGCTCCAGCTGCGATACCACGTTCGTCGGCGCGACTCCGGCATCGCTCGCGCGCCCGGCAGTCGCGGCCGGTCTTGCGATCGAGCTCTGGACGCTGCCCAGGCCGAGCGCGCGTCGAGCCGGATCGCCGTTGCGCGCCGTCGACGCGCTGGAGCTCCATCTCGAGTTGCTCGAACCGGATTGGTTCGAGCAACTGGCTCGGGTCGAGCCGCCCGGCGAGGGCTGATCGCGACCGGCATGGCCGAAAGCCGCGATCAGGGTCATGCGGGACACGCAGGCCGGCGCGGAAGCCACCGGCCCTCGAGGGTCGTCAAGGGGTGGGCTCGGTCACCCGATACCGCTCGAATGAGTCGGATTCCGCTCAGCGAAGCCGCGCGCGCGGCGTGCCTCGACCAGGTCATGCGCGCGCTCTGGCGGAGCTCGCTCTTCGGGATCCCCGCTTCGTCGTTGCTCGCGGTGATTTTCGGGAGCTCCGTGCCTTTGTCACGGCGAGTCGCCTTCGTCGTTCTCGTGTCGGTCGCGGACATCGTCACGATGGTGTGCACCGGGCGGTACCTGGGGCGGCGGCGCCGGGGCGAAGTTGTGAACCGCTACACGGTCGGCCTGCTCTGCACGATGTTGGTCGCGAGCGCCTGGGGATCGCCGGCGGTGTTCGCGCTGCCAGGTGTGCAGAACGTCGAGCTGCGAGCGGTGTACATGCTCTTCGTGTGTGGTATTTCGGCGACCTACGTGGTGGGGACGGCGGCGCGCCGTCTCTACTTCTATTCGTCCCAGATCCCCTTGCTCCTGCCGGTCGCCATCGTGTTCTTGACATCGGCCGACCGCGTGACGCAACTGCTCGGTGTCGCGGTGCCGATCTATTTCGTCGTGATGGCTTCCCAACATCACGAAGTTCACGCTGTCGTGGTCAGTGAGTTGCAGCTGCGGGAGCACAACGACGAGGCCAATGCGCGCCTTCGCGTGGCGAATACGCAACTCACCCGTCAGGCGTTACACGACGAGCTCACCGGGCTCGCCAACCGAGCGGCCTTCGTAGAGACCTTGCAGGCTGCGGTGGCGGTCGCGCGTCGCCAAGGCACGATCGTCGGCGTGCTGTACTTCGACATCGATCGGCTCAAGGTCGTGAACGACTCCCTCGGGCACGGCGCCGGCGACATGCTCCTCGTCCAGATCGCGCAGCGGGTGCACCGACTGCTCCGGAGCACCGATGTCCTCGCGCGACTCGGCGGAGACGAATTCACCATGTTGCTCGACAAGCTCCACAGCAACGGAGAAGCCGTCGTGATCGCCGAGCGAGTCGCCCATTCGTTCGTCGAACCGTTCGAGATCTGTGGCCGACCGATCAACGTCTCCGCGAGCATCGGAGTCGCGACGAATCGCGACACGACGGACGATGCCGAGTTGCTCTTGTCGTATGCGGACGCCGCGCAGTACCGCGCGAAACAGAGCGGCCGGAACCGCACGGAGGTGTTCGACGTCAAGTTGCGGAAGGAGATCGAGTCGCGGCTCGACGACGAGCACGCCCTACGCGACGCGATCGCCCAAGGTCGCATCGTTGCGTGGTACCAGCCCGAGGTCGATCTGCGTACGGGACTCTTTGTCGGCGCGGAAGCGCTCGCGCGCTGGGATCACCCCGAACGCGGAATCCTCGAGGCCGGAAAGTTCGTTCCCCTCGCGGAGGAGACCGGGCTCGTGCTCGAATTGGACGATGCGATCGTGCGGAGCGCGGTGACCACGCGAGCGGAGCTCTCCGGAATTGGCCTCCTCGACAGCTTTCGGATCTGGTGCAATGTTTCCGCGACCCGGCTGACGCGCGGGATGCCGGCGGAGCAGCTCGCGCGACTCTTCGAACGCACGGGTTGTGACCCGAACCTGATCGGCCTCGAGATCACCGAGACGGGAGTGCTGGGTGACGTGGTCGCGGCGGCACGTGAGATCGCGGCTGTCCGGGAGCTCGGCGTCAAGGTCGCGCTCGACGACTTCGGCACCGGGCATTCGTCGCTCACGCTGTTGCGCTCGCTCACGATCGACCGGGTGAAGATCGACCGGACGTTCATCTCCGAATTCACGCGCGACTCGCGCGACACCGCCATCGTCCGACGAGTCATCGCGCTCGCCCACGACCTCGGCCTCGACGTTGTCGCCGAAGGAGTCGAGACGCCCGAGCAGGCCCGTCTCCTCGTCGAGCTGGGGTGTACACGGGCCCAGGGGCATCTCTGGGCGAAGGCGGTTCCGATCGACGAGCTCCGCGTTCGGCTGGATGCCCAGCAGCGCGACGCCGTGGTTGCCGTACACGATCCCGAGTCCGGCATCGCGAGGTAGCGTCTCGATCGAAGCGATCGCGGAGGTGACGTGCAAGACCGAGCCTTGGAACCCGCGAGCAGGTACACGATCATCTCGGTCGACGGGCATGCGGGCGCTGCAATGTCCGACTACAAGCCCTACCTCGCGTCGCGGTGGCACGACGAGTTCGATGTCTGGGCCGGCGCGTACGTCAACCCGTTCGCCGATCTGCTTGCCGCGACCGCATACCGGAACTGGGACAGCGAGCGACGCCTCGAGGAGACGGAATCGCAGGGCGTCGTCGCCGAGGTGCTGTTCCCGAACACCGTGCCGCCGTTCTTCGCCCAGGGAAATCTCACCGCGTTGGAGCCCACGGCTGCCGATTACGAACGCCGCTTCGCGGGCCTTCAAGCCCACAACCGTTGGTTGGCCGACTTCTGCGCGGGCGCGCCGGGCCGGCGCGCCGGGCTCGCGCAGATCTTCTTGAACGACGTCGACGACGCGCTCGCCGAGGTGCGCTGGGCGAAGGAGAACATGGACGTGTTCGGCGGCATCCTGCTGCCGAACGTCGCCCCCAACTCCGCGCTGCCGCCGTTGTGGGATCCCGCTTACGAACCGCTCTGGGACCTGTGCGAAGAGCTGGACGTCGTCTTGAACGTGCACAGCGGGAGCGGCTTGCCCGACTTCGGCGAGCACGAGGCCGCGCGGGCGATCATGTTGATCGAGCTCGCGTGGTTCGCTCATCGCGCGGCGTGGCACCTGATCTTCGGTGGCGTGCTCGAACGCCATCCGAGCCTGCGCGTCGTGCTCACCGAGCAGGGCACCGGTTGGATCCCGCGCGGCCTCGAAACGCTCGACTGGTTTCACCGCCGCATGACGCACGGCGGCGCCGCCGAGGCCGTGTTCTTCGGCGCGGTCGCCGGGAGCATGTCACTGACGCCGAGTGAGTACTTCCGTCGCAACTTCTGGGTGGGCGCGAGCTTCTTGCGTCCTTCGGAGAGCGAGTTGCGCTATGAGGTCGGTGTCGACCGCATCATGTGGGGCGCGGATTATCCGCATTCCGAAGGCTCCTATCCGTACACCACGGAGGCGCTCCGTTGCGCGTTCGCACCCTGTCCGCCCGCAGAGACGCGCATGATGCTCGAGACGACCGCCGCCGAGGTCTACGGATTCGACCTCGAGATGCTGCGGTTGATCGGCGACGAGGTCGGTCCCACGGTCGCCGAGGTGCTCGTGCCACTCGATCCGGCCGACTATCCGGCCGACTCCACGTGCAACGCGTTCGACGCGGCGCAGGTCGTCAAGTCGTGGTGATCGAGGCGGCTTCGGTCACCCGTTCCACGCGACCTGGTACTCGTCCTTCCACCACTCGGCGCGTCGGATCTCTTCGGGTGAGGTGACGAGGCCGACGTCCTGGCCGAGATCGTCCGGTGTGGGGCCGATGCGCGCCGCGATCGGGCGGAGTGCATCGAGATCGAAGCCATAGCAGCGTGCCGCGGTCTCGCCGAGCAGCCGGCGTGTGTCTTCGACGGGAACGTCGCCGAAGTCGCTGCGAAGTCGCGCGATCGTGTGGGGCCACGTGCCCTCGGGATGCGGGTAGTCGGTGCCCCACATCGCGACATCACAACCGATCGTGTGCCGGCGGCGAATCTCCTCTTTCGACATCGTGGACGCACCCACGAAAATGTTCGTGCCGAAGTACTCCGACGGGAGCTTCGAGAGGATGCCCTTCATCAGCGCGGCCATCTTCTTCGTCGTGTGCCCACCGCCGAAGTACTGGTCCCACTTCCATTTCATGTCTGCGACCCAGTAGCTCGCGCCTTCGGTCACGACGAATTTCAACCCGGGGAAGCGCTCGAATGCGCCGCTGAAGAGGAGGTGCGCGATGGGCCGGTGCGTCCAGAAGACGACCTCGGCGAGATAGATGCCGATGAACTCGTTCATCTCCTCGCGCGGTGCCTCACCCGAATGCGTGTGCACGGGAAGCGCGGCGGCCTGGCACGCGGCCCAGACGGGGTCGTACGCGGGATCGTTGTAGGGCAAGTGGTCGCGCCACATCGTGGGGATCATGATCCCGCCGATACCGGGTTTGTCGGCGAGCCACTCGATCTCCGATACCGCGCGTGCGACGTCGTGGCAGATCGGCACGAGGCCGACTCCCGCCCGGCGCTCGGGGCTTCCGGCGCACAGCTCGACGAGGAAGCGGTTGTGCGCCCGTGCGCCCGCGAACGCGAGCTCGGCGTCGTCGATCATGCCGGCCGAGAGCCCGGCGCCGAAGGGCGGCGACTCCATGCCCGTGATCGCGTCGGCATCCGGGAAGATGACCTCGGCCGCGACGCCGTCGGCATCCATCTCCTTGTCGCGTTGGGCCGGGTCGTACGCGCCGCGCAGGCCCTCCTCGTGCGTCGTTTCCCAGTTGGTGATGTAGTCGTAGTTCAACACCATCTGCTCGTCGCGGTTCGCCCGGCGCTGCGCGAGGAACTCGTCGAACTGCGCGAGGAAGCGACTGTCGAGATACGGCCGGTACTCCTCGCAGGGAAGTCCCGCGTGCGCATCGGCGGAAATGATCGTGTAAGGGGGGGTCACTTGGACGCCTTCGCCCCCAGCACCGATAAATCGTCGTAGCGCTGGTGCACATAGGGGAGGAGCCAGTCGGCGGGAACGCGCTCGACCACTTCGCCGTCTTGCGTCGTCGCAACCTGCGCGTACTGCATCGAGATGATCCGCCCGACCGGGATGTCGGCGATCGGGTCGAGCGGCGAGTCGTGCAGCGTCAAGGTGCCGTCGATCGTGCGACCATCGCGCGCCTCCTCGTGGCGGCGCACGTGCACGAGCGCGGGCTCGGTGTCGAAGCCCTTGCCGTCGGGCGATGGGCTGATCTTGAAGTAGAAGTCGACCTTGTCGCGGGCCGGAATGTCGATCGACGCGCCGAGCGAGCCGTCGACGGCCGCCAGCGGGAAGCCCATGCGGTCGAAGCGCGCGTGCAGGTGATCGCCATTTCGCTCGATCGACACACCACCGATTTTCTTGGGCTCGCCGTACGTCTCGCGACCGCCGACCGTCGCCTGCTCCGTCGTCATGGGCATGAACAGCGCGTACTCGCCTTCGACGTTTCCGTGCCGGGCCCGGACGCCGAACCATCCGGCGCCGAATACCGGGATGCCCGTGCCCATGTCGACCGTGGCGAACCGGATCCGCGCCCGGGAGTCCGACGGCTCGAGCGGCGGTGGCAGTACCGCCCGGATCGCGTCGGCGTCCGTTTCCCATACCACCGTCACGGCCGTCGACCAGATCTGCTTCGACGTCGCTTCGACCTCGCGGTTGCGTTGTTGCTCGGGTGGACGAGCGCCGTATCGAATCGTCATGATCGAGAGTCTTCCACGGCCACCCGGGCCTCGGTAGGGCGCAACGCGGTAGGGAGAAGGATCGTGCACGCGGTCGAGGGAAAGGTCGCGGTCGTCACCGGCGGTGCGAACGGCATCGGCCTCGCCATGGGACGGCACTTCGCCGGGCACGGAATGTCGGTGATGCTTGCCGACATCCAACCCGGACCCCTGGACGCAGCCGTCGCGCTGCTGCGCGGTGAGGGACTCGACGTCGCCGGCTGCCTCACCGATGTGACGAAGCTCGCGTCGGTCGATCATCTTGCCGACGAGACGATGCGCGCCTTCGGCGCCGTGCACGTCCTGTGCAACAACGCGGGCATCGGTCCGGGCGGTCAGACGCTGTTGTGGGACTACGAGGAGAACGACTGGCGCTGGTGCCTGGACGTCAACGTCTGTGGTGTGGCGTGGGGGATCAAGGCGTTCGTGCCGCGCATGATCCGTGGGGGTGAGGAGGGGCACATCGTCAACACGTCGTCGGGGAACGGTGGGATCGCGCCGATGGGTGACGCGCCGATCTACGCGATGTCGAAGAGCGCGGTCACGACGCTCACAGAGTTGCTCTACTACCAACTCCGAACGCAGAACACGAAGGTCTCGTGCTCGGTGCTGTATCCGGGACCGAACTGGTTGCGCACGAAATTGTGGGAGGCATGGCGCACGCGACCGGAGGAGTACGCGAAGACGGCCGCCCGAACGACCGCCTACCCGAGCTTCGAGGAGTTCGAACGGCAGATGGAGGCGGCCGGAACGCCGCTGCCGGTCACCCCGCTCGAGGACGTCGCGGGCCGCGTGCTCGACGCGATCCTCGAAGATCGCTTCTGGATCAATCCGAGCAACGACGACGCGCTCGACGCTCGCTACGCCTCGATGAAGGCGCGGCGCAACCCCGACTACTTCCGGAACTGGAACCCCACGACGAACCAGTGAATTCGGTTACGGATGGGTGCAGTGATCGGTCGCCGCGTCGGTCGCGACTTCGGCACCGTCGAAGTCGGCCAGGGTGCTGATGCGGAAGCGACCGTCGCGCGCGGTCTCGCTGCGCATGTGATCGCGGCGCTGCGCGTAGTAGTGCGCGCGGGTGTATCCCTCGCTGGTCGGCGCGTAGCTCGCGACGAGGACCCGCCGGGGAACGTCGCCGCGGTTCGTCTCGCTGTAATGCGGCGCGAGGCCGTCGATGCAGACCGCGTCGCCGGAAGCCAACTCGACTGCAAACCAATCGAGCTCGGTCGCGACGTCGGCACGGACAACGCCGCGGTCGTCGACGGGGAGGACATCGCGGGCGTCGCCCGAAAGCCACAGGCACCCGGACTCGACCCGACAATCGTCGATCGCGACGAGGATCGACATCACGCGCTCGACGCCGGGATAGGCGACCTTGTCCTGGTGTGGGCTGAAGCCCGCGCCTCCGGGTTGCTTGTAGTTCAGCTTGTCCTTGAAGGCGACGACCGGCTCGCCGAGTGCCTCTGCCGCGCAGTCAGCCAACGAACCGGTGACGAGCGACGCGATCCCGGGGTGACACGCCGACACGTTCTCGGTGCGACAGATCCTCGGCCCGTCCGGCGTGCCCTCGGCGTAGTGACCCCACACGTGCGAGCCGGTGGGCCACGCCTCGACCTCGCGAGCCCAAGCTCGCAGCGCGTCGATCTGCGATTCGTCGAGCAACCTCGTTCGCACGACCTCGGTTGCGTTCACACCGAGAAACTTAGACCGCGTGCCCGACGGCGAGGTGAGCCAGCCAACCGAGGAAGGCTTCCTCATAGGCGATGCCGAACTCGACCACGGCCGCGACGTGCGGATCGACGGCGTGCGAAACGGCCGCGACCTCGTTGAACCCGCGGTACTCGGCGAGGCGGCGTTCGTGCTC
>JAUZEM010000029.1 GCA_030839005.1 Actinomycetota bacterium
ATCGGCAGACTCAATCCGGCCATCGCCGTACCAGGGACGAACGTCGGCGTAACCGAATACCGCTATACGCCTTCCTGCGGCACTTGCGGCTCCCACACCTCTGGCATCGACGCCGATAAACAAGGCCTGATCTGGCTCGACGATTCTTTGCAGAGTACCATTGGCTCGTTTCCGGTCGCCGGCGGCAGTTTCTCCTTCTATGCAACTCGGAGCGGGGGCCATCCTCACGATGGTCTCAACGTGGACTCTCAGAACCGAATCTGGTTTGACGAGGAGTTCGCGAACCGGTTGGCAAAAGCAACGCAATCCACCTCGCCTCCCTCCACGACGACAACGTCTACAACGACAACGACGACGCCGCCGACGAGCACTTCCACATCGACGAGCACGTCGACCAGCACGTCGACATCGACGAGCACGTCCACGTCGACCAGCACATCGACGTCGACGAGCACATCGACAACGACGACAACGACAGTTCCGACATCGACGGTGTTGGGGCAGGACACCTTCCAGCGTGCGAATCAGTCGTTCTGGGGCACGGCGTCCGACGGTCAGCCCTGGGGCGGCGACGCGAACAGCATCGGCGTGTTCTCGATTTCGAACGGCGCGGGTCTTGTCACCAATACCGGAATCAACAGTTACAGCGCGGTGCTGGGGCCCGCGGTGGCCGATGCCGAGGTGTTTGCGACGGGCTCCATCAGCTCCTTCAGCAATAGCAACTTCGGGGACGTGCTGCGTTGGACCGACGGCAACAACTGGTACAAGGCCTATATCGACGGCGGAAGCCTGATCATCCAGAAAAAGGTGAGTGGGACCACGACGCTTGTGGCAAGTAAACCGTTCGTGGCGACCGCGGGGACGTCGTACTCCATCCACTTCCGCGCCGTAGGGCCGACACTGACGGCGAACGCCTGGGCTTCCTCGAGCGCGGAGCCAAGCGGCTGGATGCTCACGGCTACTGATGGGACCTTTACCTCCGGCCGCGTCGGCATGCGCGTCCTCACCCAAACGGGCACCGCGACCGTAACGTCCTTCCGCGCGGGATCGCTCTGAAGTGCTCCACGAGCATCGAACCGACATTCGCCGACGAAGAAACTTATCGTTCGGGCTGATGTCGCTATTTCTGTCGTTGGTAGCCGCGTGTAGCTCTGCCCATGATCGGGCCGCGAAAACTTCGGCGTCGGTCGCTCCTCAGGAATTCACGGCCAAATCCGCCGGCGGCTCCCCGGGGGTGGGACCGAAAGTTGTTCCCGATACGACAGCGACGCCGGGCGGTGGCAAGCACAGCAGTCAGAGGGTTGTATTGCGCGACCGAGTGTTGATCATCAACGATGTCACCCTGCAGGCGAGCGATAGCCAGGACGTTGCCTCGATCGAGCTCGACCTCAGCGTTCAAAATACCGGCGACAAAGGCATTATGAATCAAGCCGCCTTCTTTCGATTGATCGGATCCGAAGGCGACATCTTTGGTAAGCAGTACAACAGCTCCGATACGTTCTATGGCACCATCGACGCTCACCAGAGCCGGCGCGGCGCCATCTCGTTCAAGACTCCGAAGGCAGCTGCATCGACTTTGCGGTTGCTATATCGCCCTGAGGTCGCGACCGAGACAGCCATTGTCCCGTTGAACGTCGGATAGGCGTCAGCTCATGACACCCGGCGCGAATTCGCCCGCGCCACCGGGTCGCGGGTGCGCTCGAGACCTGGACACGTCGCGTGGGCTTCTGTACACTCTGGGCACTCGAGGGGCGACGACGCGCGGGGGCTTGGCGGCAGTCACAATGGGTCCTGGAGCGATGGGTTGGACCGGCCGAGCCGACGGGGTGATTGTTCCTTGTCCTTGACTCGCAAGGATGGAATCAGCAGGCGACTGGATGTCCGCGGGGCCACGCGGGCTCCGTCGCGGAGCGCAGACGCGTCGCGCCGTCCGCCTCGTGTGGAGAGGGATCGGCGTGGCTGAGATTTCTCCCGACGCGGATCGAGGACGGCCGACCTGGCCGCCGCGGCCGGCGTGGCCGCCGCGGCCGGCGTCGGAGGCGCGGCTCAAAGACGCGGATCGAGGATCGCCGACGTGGCCGTCGCGGCAGGCGTCGGAGGCGCGGCTCAAGGAAGCCGATCGAGGAGCGCCGACGTGGCCGCCGCGGCCGACCCGGCCGGGTTTCTTCCTTGACGGCGAGCAGCCGACCGACGTGCCGATCGGCTCGGAGACCGCGACGGTGTCCTCCTCGGCCGGGGCGATCTTCGAAACCGAATACGACCACATGCCCGGCGAGCATTGGGAGCACTGGGGCGCGGCGGAACGCGGGGCGCGCGTCGTCGTGACCCACGCCCAGTGGTTCGCGCTCGGGGTGATGATCCTCGCGTCGCTGGTCTTCCTGGTCGTTCGCCCACAGCTCGCGTTGATTGCATTGGTCGGCGTCTTTACCGCCGTGTACCTCGCGACCGGCGGTTACAAGATCTGGCTGCTGCTCCGCGGAGAGCTCGCGTCGGCTCGCTTTGCACCACCTGAACCGGCGGAAGGCGACGATCTACCCATCTACTCCATCCTGGTTCCTCTGTATCGCGAGGGCAGAATTCTTCCGACTCTGCTGAGGCAGTTGGAGCAGCTTGATTATCCGAAAGATCGACTGCAGATCCTTCTGTTGATCGAAGATGACGACGAAGAGACGCAGCGCGCCGCGCGCGAGCTCTCCCTCCCTCCTCATGTTCAGTCGATCACCATGCCGGCGGGACAACCGCGCACCAAGCCACGAGCGCTCAACATCGGCCTCCACTTTGCCGCCGGCGAGTATGTCTTCATCTACGACGCCGAGGATCGGCCGGAGTCGGACCAACTGCGCAAAGCCGTCGCGGCCTTTCGGTTGCTGCCCCCCGACGTCGTCTGTATTCAGGGCCGACTCAACTTCTACAACCGGTATCAGTCCGTGCTCACGCGGCTGTTCGCCATCGACTACGGCACCTGGTACGACCAATTCCTGCCGGGACTGACCGCGTCGGGGCAGGGGCGCTCCGGCGGCTTCGTCCCCTTGGGCGGCACCTCCAATCATTTCCGGGTCGACACACTCAGAGAGATCGGCGGGTGGGATCCGTACAACGTGACCGAGGACTGCGACCTCGGAGCCCGTCTCGGGCGCGCCGGGCTGCGAGTGGGATTTCTCGATTCGGTTACCTGGGAAGAGGCTGTTCCCCACGTCAAGCCGTGGATCAGACAGCGGTCGCGCTGGGTGAAGGGATACCTGCAGACCTACCTCGTGCACATGCGCCACCCTCGGCTGCTGTGGAAGCAGTTGGGGCCCCGGGGATTCACCGACTTCCAGTTGTTGGTCGGAGGCAGCTCGCTCATTCTGCTGCTCAATCCGTTCATGTGGGCGCTCACCGCGATTTACGTGACGACCAACTCGGTGACGGGCCCTTTCATAGAGTCCCTCTTTCCGACGTGGCTCTACTACCCGTCCATCCTGAGCTTCGTCGTAGGAAACTTCGTCCTCTTCTACAGCTATGCCTACGTTTGTGTTCGGCGCAATTACATCGAGCTCACTCGCTTCGCGCTGCTCGCACCGCTGTACTGGGTCCTGATGAGCATCGGTGCCTGGATGGGACTCGTGAGCCTGATCCGAAACCCGTTCTACTGGGCGAAGACCGAGCACGGGGTCAGCCTCTCCGACACGTCGGCGCATCCTCCGGGGTTCGCGCTCAGCGGAGCGCGCGTCCAGCATCCGCCGAACGGACAGGCCAACGGGGCAAAACGCTCGAGGGTCAAGGACGCCGTCCGCTGACCGACGAGTTGCGCGCGATCCCCTAGGTAGTGCACGGGCCCACCAGGTAGTGCACAGGCCCACCAGGTAGTGCACAGGCTGCGCGAGGCGCAGGGCCGTTCCGCGAGCACACCCATCACCGTGCGCGCGCGAGTGGTGCCGGATGAAAGCGCAGTCCGCGGTTTTCTCCTTTTTCTGCCCAGGATGGGCATATGTGACGAAGAACGTGTGCAGTTGGCTTCAGCTGGCTGTCGCCCCGTGCCGATCCTTCACGGGTCACTCCCGAGGGGGTAGGAAGGGGAGTCATGCTTCGTCGCAGCCTTCGACAGGGTCTCCTGCAAGGTTCACTGACTGTTTTGGTCTTCGCCATCGCCGTCGCACGGTGCGCGATCGCGCTCCCGTCGGGATCAGATCAGGCGCAAGCCCTGGGAACCCACGCGAGAGCACGGACCCCGACTTCCGTTGCCGCGGCGCGACCCTCGACCACAAAGAAAGCTGTGGCCAAGCCAACTCGTGGCCACAAGAGCACGAGCAGCACGGTCACGACTGCGACGTCGTCGACAACAACGACGGCACCTTCGACGACCACTACGTCAGGTACACCGATCACGCCACCGATGCAACCTTCGAGCTTTATTGCGCGCCAGGGCACCGGGTTGTCACTCAACGGCCAGCCGTACAAGTTCGTCGGCTACAACGTTCCGTGGATCGCGCCGAGCTGCGGTGGCTCGGACAGTTCCTGGTTCGACATCACGTACCCGGACCTGACCACTCACTCGAAGGCCAATCTGGTTCGGGCCGTCGCGGCGCAGGTCTTCCGGAACGGCAGCCTCGACTTCAGCGCCTTCGACACCTATGTGGCGAGCGCGAAGAAGTACGGCCTACGCATTGTGCCCGCGCTGACCGACAACTGGGGCCAGTGCGGTGATGGCAACGGCGAAAAATACCTGCCGTGGTGGCAGACCGGCTACGTCCTGCCGGAGTCGGCCTCGCAGCCACTGTCGTACCAACAGTATGCAGTGGCCTTCGCCAAGCACTATGCGAATGAGCCGACCATCGCGTGGTACCAGCTCGCCAACGAGCCGGATGCGCGCAACCGTGACGGCTCCTGCAGCGCGACCGCGGCCGCCTCCGCGCTGCGGACCTTTGCCGACACGATGACCGACGCCATCAAGCTCGTCGACCCGAACCACATGGTTGATCTGGGTGCGATCAGTTGGTGCGGCGGAGAGGGCGCCGACTACGGATATGTCAACGCCGGCAAGGTCGATCTGTGCGACATCCACCATGACTACAAGGCAACGGTCGCGATGCCTTCGACGGAGCAGTCACGGATAAACCAATGCCTGGTGATCGATGACAAGCCGGGTTTCATCGGCGAGTCCGGCATCTGCGCTTCCGTTGATGCGAGCGGCAACTGCACCGGTGCGACCAGTGCCGCAAGCTTGCAGAACCGGGCGAATGACTTCGGGGCCAAGATGAATGCCGGCTTCCAGGCCGGCCTGAGCGGCTACGTGATCTGGCAAGCCGCCCACGGCTGTAGCGGCTCCAACAGCTCGTGGGATATCGGGGCGAGCAACGCGAACCCGTCGTACAACTGTGCCGTCGCGGGACCGGACCCCATGGAGGCGGTTATGGCCGGGTTCGCCTCCTAGCGAACTCGACCTCAGGTGTTTGTGCGCTCGTAGAAGTCTGTGGTGCCATAGGGAGTGCGGACCGATTTACGGCGGACGAAATACTTTCGCCAGTGAGTCGACGTGCGGAACGTCTGATAAATGCGGCTCGTGAGCGTTCGCTCGTCGGAGTTCATCACAATCCATGTCACCGTCGACTCGGGGTGCGCCAAGGCCTCGTTGAACTGCGCACCGTTGGCGTCGGTGATGAACGCCCGATCCGGGAAGTCATGCTTCGTGAGCAAGTACCACATGAACGACGAGGAGTTCACGTACTCGATCAGGACGGTGCCACCCTTGTAATTCGAGGTGAACCATTGCGCCTGTTGCTCGTCGGTCCGGGACACGAAGAGGGGATCGTGGCGGGCCTCGCGGAGCGCCAGGGGAGTTTGACTGAACTCGACGACGCTTGTGACTGCAATCGCGCCCAGGACGATGGCTACGAGCACGTGCCTCGCAACTCGCTTCGGTACGGCGACGAGGACGCCGAGGAGCAGCGCCACCGCCGGCACCATGAGAAGCCCGAAGCGGATGTTGTAGTAGGGCCCCTGGCCGAACTGGGGGAGGTTCTCGGTGTTCACTCCCTGGTAGAGCACCAGCCAGTAGAAGCCAAACGGGAAAAGTGTGAGGTAAACGGGAAGCGTCGCCAGGCGCAGTCGGAAGCGCCACAGGAGCGCGACGAGTCCGAGCACCGCCAGCGCAACCAGCAACCACCCGACCGTGAGCGCAACGGTGAGCCCGTACATCTTGAAGGCCAGAACCGCGTGATGGCGCGCGGGGACAAGTTCCGGGGGCACGTTTTCGTAGTACTTGTGTGAGCTCTGCCCGTAGAAGAACGACAGCAGCGGGTCGTGAAAGATGATGGCGTTGTACAAGACCCAGGCCGCGCCACCCGCAAAGGCGAGCATGCTGTAGAGAAGCGTCCACGCCTCGGCCAGCGCGTAGCCTCGCCGCCGCCACGCGGCATACACAATGACGGGAAGGAGCAAAAAGGCGAGGACCCAATTCTCGTAGCGAACAAGGGTGCCCGCCGCGACGGCGGTTGCGCACTTGAGGAGGTCGGCGGCGTGACCGGTGCGCAGAAGCTTCAGCGCATAGTACGTCGCAACGATGATGGCGGTGACCGAGGTCGTCTCGCTCATGGCGGTGCTCTGCATGTACAGAACGCTCGGATTCAGCATGAACGCGGCGGCGGCCACCCAACCCGCGGCGCGTGATGAAGTCACGAGAACGCCGGTGCGATACAGGTACAAAGCCGAGACGACGAAACCCAACATTGAAGGAATCGAGCCCGCGATCCCAGTGCGGAAGAGAAAGTTGTTCCAGATGAGGGGTGCCGAGACGATGGCGTTCAATGGCAGCCAGGTGCTGCCGAATTGGGCAAGTCCGGGCGTACGGCTCACGACAACGCGGCGAGCGATGACTTCCCGGATCCGCGCGTCCCCGAACGCAGCAGTCAGTCCGTGCGCGTCATACCACACATAGAAGCCGATACTCAATGCGGCTGCCAGTGCGACTATGAGCCACTCATCGGTCAGATGCTTCCGGATCAAGCGGCGCGTGGACGCGACCGTGAACGGCACAGACGGTGTGCTCACTAGCGAGGTGTCGTCGCGAGTCTGAACCTGCGTGGCCGCATAGACGTCAGTTCCGGTACTGAGTCGACGGCTGCGCATCGACGACAAAGAACCCACCCATCCTTTCGGCCCGGTATTCGTCCGGCCCGCTTGCTCGCCGACCACGAAAAGTCTAGCGCCGGCCACGCGCCGTAACCGTGCATGCCGTAGATGGATACTATTGGGCGGCATCGCGCCCCAATTCAGTAACAGCCGATCAGCGTCCCGCGGCGCGTTGGCGGACCCGGTTCGCGAGAAGCTCCTCGTACAGCATCGTGGTTTCCCAATCCGGCGCCCGGTTGAGCTCGCGATCGAGCTGAGCACGACAGATCTCGAACTGACGCAGAGCGAGGTCACGAGCTCCCATCGCATCATGCAGGCGCATCAGCTGGCGATGCGCGTCCTCGCGGCTCTGATCCTCCTGTAGCGCGCTCCTGACGCAGTCGATTGCCCTGTGGTAGTCGCCATGTTTCGCCAGCATCTCGGCCAGGCCGAGAAGCAGCCGTAGGTTCAGGTCGGCGAGGTATCGACGACGCTCCGACGGCCAGTCCTCATAAAGGTCGCCGGGAAGCAGCACGCCCGTGTACACCGCGAGGGCCGCGTCGTACGCGGAGACGGTCGCCAGCCGTAGGGCACTCTGGGCAAGTCGCTGAAAGTTGTCGGCATCGATCAGGACATGATCCGCGTTCAGAGCGATCATGTCGTCCCGGATCTGGATGTACAGAGAGCCCCGCCTGGGGGGCCGCTCGGGCTCGAGTGCTTGACGAGCGGCGTGGAGGGACTTGGCGAGGCTGTTCCGGGCCGAATCGACACCGACTCTCGGCCAGAGAGTCTCGAGGATCTGTTCGCGGTGCAGCGCGTGTCCCGGATTTATTGCCAGAAGTTTCGTCAACTGTTTCGCGCCGCGTCTCTGCCAGGCGAAGTCGGGTACGGGGCCAACGCAACGCTCGGCCCGGAATCCTCCGAGCAAACGGATGTTCAACGCGAGTGTGGCGCTGGTCTCCTCGAGCACTGCGCGCGGCCCGCCGAGCTCTCGGTCGCTCGCCCCACCGTTCGGCCGCACGAACCCCTCAGCCGCACTCACGGCCGCGGCTCCGCGGCCGACGCGTTTCGATCGCCCGACGCGTTTTGATCGCCCGACGCGTTTTGATCGCGTGGAGTGACGGGCGCGTCACTGAGGATGTCGAATTGCGCTAAAAATCCGCCTGGCAACATCTGGGACGCTCACTCCGCCGACACGCCGCCGACCACTCAGCCGACGCCGTCTCCCACTACTCGCGTACAGAATACCACGTGCCGTGTCAAAACGGCCAATTCTTGCTACCCAGCGTATGGCATATGTGTTGCGTCTATGCCGCGCCGCTCGGACGACGGAAGTGCCGTGCACTTCAGCGGCGTCGAGCCCCGAAGCGAAGTATGTACCCGTGAGGTCGCGCTGCCAACCCCTGACAATTTCCCAGATTCGTGGTCGCTCGGCTCCGTTTCGCGCGCAAGACGCCGGCGCACCAGCGACTGCCGGGATCAACTTGTCCGGACTGATCCGAAATGGGCGGATACCGGCCTCAGGTCCTCGTCATCGCCGGTCGAACACCGCGCGCGGCGCACGCAACGCACGTGACGCCGAGCGGCTCGGTCCGCGGAAACACCTACATCTCGGGCCGTGTGATGTCGACGTATTGGCCGATGAGGGTCGAGTGTGATCGCCCGCCCGTTGCCCGGACGTGGGCGCCCTTTGCGGCGCGCACGCGTCGGCACGCGCCCGGTTCTGATGGCTTCACGCTCATCGAGCTGGTGATCGCCCTGTCGCTGAGCGCGATCCTGTTCGCGGGCCTGGCGGCGATCATGGGTACATCGCTGCGGACGCTGTCGGTTACCCGTAGTCGTGGGCAGGCCAACGAGATCGCTGCCCAGGGGATCGAGGACCTGCAGCGCTTCAGCTTCAGCACCCTGGTGCTGTGCAACACCCCGACGGTTCCACCCGGCGGCACCGTACCGACCGGGTTCACGGCGGCGAACACCGTTCTCGCCGTCAGCTGCGCGAACGCGACCCTCGAGTCTCCGTGCCCGGCGCCGGCGACCACGGGTCTCACGGGCTTCCCGGTTCCGACCGCGAACTACACCTGCACCCGCTACGGCATCAACTTCGCGGTCAGCCGTTACATCTCATGGGCCGACGCGACCCAGACGAACAAACGGCTCGCCGTCGTCGTCGACTGGACCGACCAGATCGGCCGTCACGAAGTCTCCCAGCAGAGCTCGGTACGGGCGCCCGATCAGGCCGCGATCATCGGCGGAACCCCACCGAGCGTGACATCCGTGTCGACGGCTCCAATGATGGTGTGGGTCAACTCCTCGGGCTTCCTGGTTACCTCGACGGGCACTCCGCAGAGCATCGCGCTCGTCGCGAGCACCTCCGGCCTCCTCGCGACGGACAAAGTCAGCGCGTACTTCCTCACCGAGGACCCCGTGAGTCACGTGCTGACCACCGCGACGCTCCCGCTCACGTCGGCGGACGGCTCCACGTGGACCGGTTCGATCCCGGGATGGGGAGCAAGCGGTGCGCCGACGTTCCCGACCGCGGGCGGGACTCAATACATCGGGTTCACCGCGATCCGGCAATCGGACGGCAAGGCGAACTCGATCATCAAGGTTCCGGCGATCACCTTCTGTAACAACCCGTCGGCGGCCAACACGGGCGGAGCCTGCACGTTCGCCGCGGGCGTGCCCTCCATATCTACACCGGTCGCGGTGAGTCCGACCTCGGTGCCGCTCAACCCGGACGGCACCCTCTTCGTCACGGCGACGCTCACCATCACGGCGACGACCAGCAACGTCTACGCGTCGACGACGGCTTCCGACTCGGTCATCGCTGTCGTCGAGACGCAAGCCGGCGCATCACAGGTCGTGCTGAAACCGACCTGCTCGTTGACCGGCACGCTGACGGCGTGCAACACGTGGAAGGTGACGATCGACAGCACGATGGCTCTGCGGTTCGCCGCGGGCCCTCAGAAGATCGCCGTGATTGCCAACCAGGTCGCGAGTGCGCCGTATTCGACGGCGTCCGGGATCTCGGCGGATGTGACCTTCTCATGAAGCGGGTGCTGCGTCGCCGCAACGAATGCGGGATGTCGTTAATCGAGCTCCTCGTCGTACTCGCGATGACCTCGATCGTCAGTGCCCTGGTCTACGCGGTCCTCATCCACAGCACCCAAGTCGTGGCACGCGCGGACAACAGCACCAGAGCCGAGAACACCGGCCGCCTCGCGCTGCGGACGATCTCGCAGGACCTCCGCGCGGCCGTTCAGATCCGGACGTCGTCGTCGACGACGGCGTGTGCGACCGGCTTGACGTACCCGGCCGGCTTCGCATCGTGCGTCGGCTTCCTGGTTCCACACGCGGTCACCGCGAGCGCGACGACCACGACCATCGCCGCCGGCGCAACGCCGATCGGGTGCCCCTACTCGAACATCACGTACGGCCTGAAGGCCGGCGTCATACGTGAGGACCGTACCGACTACAACGCCTCGTGTGTCGCGACGTCGACGACCACGGGCAAGACGGTTCTCGGCGGTGTCGACAACACGTCGGCTCAGGCCCTGTTCACGTTCTACGACGCCTTTGGCAATCAACTCGGCGCGAGCAACGCCGTCGCCGACTTCCAAAAAGCAGGATCCGTGTCGATGCAGGTCTATCTCAACTACCAGAAGAACGCGCCCGACATCTCGCTCATGGCGACGGCCGCGCTCCGCAATGACCGATAGGGGCATGCGCATGCGAACCCGCCCGCGAGATGAAGACGGCAGCATCGTCTTGGTCGTCCTGTCCGCGATGATCGTGACGATGCTCGTTGTCTCGATCCTGGCGACCGTTACGGACAGTCTGAAGTTTTCGCGGCGGTCAGGTGACTCTGCGAACGCGTTACAGCTCGCAGATGCGGGAATCAATGATGCGATCCAGACGCTGCCGAGCCAGGTCGGACCGACGTACAACTCTGGTGGGTGTGCGTCACCGTGTGCAGTGACGCTCGGGAGCGCCGGAAGCTACCAGTACACGGCCACACTCGATCCGGCCGCCACAGTTTGGCACGTCACGTCGTGGGGCACGGATGCGCACGGACAGATGCGCAAGATTCGAGCCGACGCCGCGGCCGAGAGCCTCTTCGGCACCGCCTTCTTCATTTACACCAACGCCGCGCTCAAGCAGGGCGCGATCGACAGCTTCACTGACGGCGCCAGTCTCCAGCGCATGTGCACACTCAATGGAGTTCTGAGCTCCAACACCGGTGGGACCTGGTTCGGTACGAATGGCAACGGCAACTCGAACTGTCAGAGCTCCGCGTACGGCAACGGATGGGGTTACTCGGTCGACGGCTGCAACCTGTTCTCCGGTGCCACCCCTGCGCCCCCGCTGCCGACCACGGGTTCCGGTCAATGCCCGGCGTCGAGAACCACGCTGACGCCGCACGACTTCTCTCCCCCTCAGGTCACCGCGCCCGGCGGCAGTGCCCCGGTCGCGCAGCCTGCGGTCTGCGACGGCGTCCCCGGCCACAGCAGCTTGAAGGCTCAGGCCAACGGCTTGCCCTACTTCTGGACAACCGTTGCCCTCCGGCCCCCCTGCCAGGTCGATCCGAGCAACGGACCCGTCCTGATCTACAGCCAGGGCTCGATCGACATCGGCAACGCCAACGGCAACAGCGGTGTCGTCAACCCGCCCCTGGCCAGCTCTCCGCAATGCTCGTCCGTGACCTACACCGGGTCGAAGGATTACAACAACAACCCTTCGAGCGATTACTGCCCCAGCTGGTCCGCGAACCTGCGTCTCTTCCAACTCAGCGGCGTGAGTGGCAACGCGGCCAACATCTACCTGCGCAACCACGTGCAGTTCTGGGGTGTCATCGACGCGCCGAGCGGCTGTGCCCAGTGCGGCGCCGCCGGACCCCAGGCTGAAATATGGGGCGCGATCATCACCCACGACTTCAACGCCAACGCGCAGCTCAACCTTCACTACGACGACTCCCTCGGCAAAATCGGTACCGGGCGATTCACGACGACGAACTGGCGCGAGGAGCCACTGCCCTAAAGACGCTGCCGCGCGTCGGTGAGCTCGGGCGTGAATCCGGTGTGACCAGGGCGACCGTCCCCGTGCCGGCACCGCTCGGGGCGATAATGAAAACGTGGAGGAATCGCCCGAGCAAGTTCTGGCTCGGCTCGTCCGATACCGTGACTCGCTGAATCGGCCGCCGCGATCCCCGAT
>JAUZEM010000084.1 GCA_030839005.1 Actinomycetota bacterium
CTTCGCGAACCAGGTCGCGGTGGCGATCGACAATGCCCGACTCTACGAACGACAGCGAGAGATGATCACCAGCCTGGAGCAGCTGCACGTGCGCCTCGACGAAGCGGAGCGAACCCATTTGCTCACACGCGAGCGCGAGCGCATCGCCGGTCAGCTCCATGACCAGATCGAACAAGAGGTGTTCTCCATCGGGCTCGGTATCAACTCGCTCCTCGAGGGGGACGACATCGATCAGCACGTCGCGGATCGCCTGCGCGCGATACGACGCCTCTCCGTCACGACCGCCGACGAGGTGCGGCGCGCGATCTTCGCGCTCGCGGTGCCCGGACACGGCGACGGTGACCTCGTGTCCGAGGTGCAATCTCTCCTCCGGGAGCTCGAACGGAGGTCCGAGTTGGAGACCCATCTCGTCGTGAGCGGATCGCCTCTGCCGCGGTTGGGCGAGGTTCAGAACGTGCTCGTTTCCGTTGTCAACGAAGCCCTCAGCAACGTCGAACGGCATGCCCAAGCGGGGACGGTGCTCATCAGCGTCCGCTACGAAGACGATCGCCTCGATCTCGTCATCCAAGACGATGGTGTGGGCGTGCCGGGTCTGGTCCTCAACACCTTTCCTGACAGCTACCTGCATTTCGGGTTGCGACACATGCGCCAACGGATCGTCGAATTCGGGGGCACATTCGAAGTCGGCAATGGCGAAGAGGCCGGCACGATCATCCGTGTCAGCCTTCCCGTATCGGACGCCGCCGGGTGATCCGCATCGCGATCGTCGACGATCACGAGATGGTCCGCGAAGGTCTCCGCACCATCCTGCAGCCCGAAGAGGACTTCGATGTCGTTGCCGAGAGCGGTTCGGCCGACGGCATCGTCGCGCTCGTCGACGACGCCCATCCCGACGTCGTGCTCCTGGACGCACGGCTGCCCGGAATCAGTGGGCCGGAAGCCACCCGGCTTCTAGCCGCGTCTCATCCCGAAGCTGCTGTGCTGATCGTTTCGACCTACTCCGACGACGAGCTGGTCCACGAATGCATCTCGGCCGGCGCCAAGGGCTACGTCATCAAAGACATCGAACAGTTCTCGCTCAAGGAGAGCATTCGTGCTGTCCATCGAGGCGAGGGCGCGGTCTCGCCCGCGGTGGCGGCCAAGGTCCTCGACCGGCTGCGCGGCGCACCAGCCAAGCAGGAGTCGACCGAACCACACGCGCAGCTCAGCGACAGCCAATACAAGATTCTCCGTTTGATCGCCGAGGGTTTCTCCAACCGGGAGATCGCGTCGAGGGTTCATCTCAGCGAGAACACGGTGAAGTCGCACATACAAGAGATCTTCCGGAAGCTCCAGGTCCGAAACCGCGTCGAGGCGGCACTGCGTGCAACCAAAGACGGTTGGCTCTGACCCGACCTCGTGACGTTGCTCCCGAACCGCCCACTGGTATCTCGGGTAGAGACATGGCGTGGACGCTCGCATGGTCTCTCGTCGTTGTCAGGTTCGTTTGGTGGAGCTGCTGCGTGGCGGGTTCCGCGAGCAGACGGCCGAGCAGATCGGCCTCGCCGCTTCCCCGACCGACTCGGATTCGGTCTCCTCCGACGCGGATGATCGCCGCCTTCTCCGCCGGGTTATATCGGACGCGACCGCGCTTGACGACGCTGCCTCGCATTCGAACCTCCGCGTGCGATAAGCGCACTGCGAAAGCTCGACGCGACGGGTGACCTGCGGACCGCTTGTTAGCAACCGTTAGCAAGCGGGCCGGGAAGGCGAAGGTGCGGTGAGCCCAAATGGGCTCTGACCTGCACCTACACAGCGCGCTCGGAGGGAGTCGAACCCCCAACCTTCTGATCCGTAGTCAGATGCTCTATCCATTGAGCTACGAGCGCTGGAAGGCAACCAGTGTAGACCGGCGTCGTTCGTCCTCCACGTCTGGAGCCGAGCCTGGGAACGCGCTCAGGGTCGAATCGTCGACGCCAGCACGCGGGCGTCGGCTGAGAGCTTGCGCATGCCGATCCGGTCGGAGGTCTCGATCACGTCGCGCAACAATGCAGCCGCGCGCGCAGCGTCGTCGGGGCCGCGACGGCGCGAGAGTCCCTGGGCAAACCAGAACTTGGTGCGCGCGGCGAGGGGCGGCGACCCGATTCGCTCCTCGAGCTTCAACGCCGTCTCGAAGTGCGCGACCACGGCATCGTGCTCGCCGAGCATCGTTGCGCACTGACCGAGACCTCGGTCGACCGCACCAACTGCGGCCGCGCAGATCCCGGCGACGACCAACTCGCCCGCGAACGGAAGTAGCTCCGCATAGGTGGCGCGCGCCAGCGCCGGATCGTCCAAGCGATTCGACAACTCGGCGAAGAGGCAGAGCGACACCGGCCACGTCATGTCGCGCGGGAGCGCGGAGAAGTCGTCCGCCGCGAGGCGTGCGACCTCCTCTTGCACACCCGCCACCTTGCCGACATCCAGTCGAGCGAGTGCGACGGCGACGCGGAACCCGACGAGGCCCGGAGCCGTCTCGAGCGCGGAATCGGCGATCGACTCGATCTCGTCGAGGCGGCCCTGCTCACGTCGAAGCAGGAACAGCTGCGCGAGACCGGTCGCGACGAACCCACCCCCTCGCGCGTCTGCGAGTCCGGACTCGTTGAAGCGCTCCGCGCTGGCGAAGTCGCCGTCGAGCATCGCAACGCAACCGCGAACGTAGAGGTAGTAACTCGACCACGAGCGTTCGTGACCGGGGAGCGACTCGACAAAACGGGCCACGTAAGAACGAACATTCGGATCCGCCTCCACGAGCGCGAGGTTTACGGCGTCTCCGCAATACTGAGACCAGAGCAGCGGGTCGCCCGTCGACTCGCACACTTCGCGCAGTTCCTTCAACAGGCCGCGCTGCAGGGCGCGGCGAGTGGGCATACCCCACTGAATCTGAACCGCCCATTCGAGCGCGTTGCCGAGTGCGCGTTTGTCATCAAGCTCGCGGGCGCGTTCCAATGCGTCAGCGATGAGACGCTCGCCCTCGGCACGACGGCCTGGTGCCCACGTGTAGTAGTTGCCCGCGAAGGCGAGGAACTCCACGACCTCTCTCGATCGCCGGTCGCCGATCAAGCGCACCGCATCCGTGATGAGTTGCTCCTTCTCCGCATCGTCGCCCTGCGAAAGGGTCGTACCGTCACTGGCCCAGAGGACGGACGTGGCGGCGCGCGCGACGAGGTCAGCGTCGTTCACCAAGCGCGCCGACTCGAGCGCCTGGGCGGCGAGCGCTCGTTGCGCGTCGTACGTCGCGTGACCGAGGAACGTTTCAGCCTCGCATACCAGGCACAGCAATTCGCAGCGGACGGCGGGCTCGCAATTCGCATCGAGGTCGGCGAGTTCGAGCCCGCGACGCGCGATGGTCACCGACTCCTCGAAGGCGATGCGGTCGAACGCGACCTCGGCAGCCCGGCATGCGTAGCGAATCGCGCGCTCGACATCGCCGGCGCGTGCCGCCTCCGCGGAGTGGTATGCGAGCGCCGGGAGCCACTCGGCGTCTTCGCCGAACGTCACCTCGATTGCGGCGACGACCTGGCCGTGTACGCGCGCACGTCGCGCGGTCGAAAGCTCGTCAT
>JAUZEM010000102.1 GCA_030839005.1 Actinomycetota bacterium
GGACCATGCAACGCCGTCCGCAGCTCGCGGCCTTCGCGGCCGAGCACGACCTCGTGCTGGTGACGATCGCCGATCTCATCCGGTTCCGCCGTCATCGTGAGAAGCTTGTCCGGCGGGTCTCGGAGGCGAGGATTCCGACGCAGTACGGCGACTTCACCGCGCACGTGTTCGCGTCGCTGCTCGACAACACCGAGCATCTCGCGTTCGTGCGCGGCGAGGTGGCCGGCCAATCGGACGTGCTCGTACGCGTGCACAGTGAGTGCCTGACCGGCGACGTGTTCGGCTCCTTGCGGTGCGATTGCGGCGTGCAGCTCGACCGCGCGCTCGAGCGGGTGGCCGCCGCGGGCCAAGGCGTCGTGGTGTACCTGCGCGGCCACGAGGGCCGGGGCATCGGCCTCGGGCACAAGCTGCGCGCGTACTCGCTCCAGGACCAGGGCCGCGACACGGTCGAAGCGAACCTGGAGCTCGGTTTCCCGGCCGACTCGCGTGAGTACGGCATCGGCGCGCAGATCCTGGTCGATCTGGGTGTGACCACCATGCGCCTGATGACCAACAACCCCGCGAAGTACGGCGGCATCGAGGGTTACGGCCTCGAGATCATCGAGCGGGTGCCGATGCGGACGGTGCCGAACGAGGAGAACATCGCGTACCTGCGCGCCAAACAGAGCAAGCTCGGGCACCTGCTCGGCCTCGGCCCCAAGAACGACCCCAACAGTGACGTCGACGAGGAGCTCGGAGGTTCCTGAGCGATGGGGGAGTACGCGGCGAAAGAGGGCGACCTCGACGCGACCGGCATGCGATTCGCGATCATCGTCGCGCGCTTCAACCGCGACATCACCGAGGAGCTCCTCGACGGCGCGGAGCGTATCCTGCGCAAGCACGAAGCGGCCGACGTCACCGTTCTGTGGGTTCCGGGCGCGTTCGAGGCGCCGCTCGTCGCCAAGCGGCTCGCGGGTTCGGGGACGGTCGACGCGGTCATCTGCCTCGGTGCGGTGATCCGCGGCGAGACTCCGCACTTCGAGTACGTCGCGGGCGAGACCGCCGCGGGCATCACGCGCGCCGGGCTCGACACGGGGGTGCCGGTGATCTTCGGCGTGCTCACCGTCGACGACCGCGAGCAGGCACACGACCGGCTCGGTGGCAAAGAGGGACACAAGGGCGAAGAGGCCGCGCTCACTGCGATCGAGATGGTGTCGCTGCTGCGCGGGCTGCCGTGACGCGCTACGACACGATCGGGCGCACGTACAGCTCCACGCGCCGGGCCGACCCGCGCATCGCGGCTCAGATCGCCGCCGCGCTCGGTGACGCAACCCGCGTGGTGAACGTCGGTGGCGGCACCGGGAGCTACGAACCCGACGACCGGTTCGTCGTCGCGGCGGAGGTGTCGCTGACGATGTTGCGACAGCGATCCGAGGGTGCTGCCTCCGCGGTGCAATCGCGCGCCGAGGCACTGCCCTTTCGCGACGGCGCGTTCGACGCCGCGCTCGCGACGCTCACCACGCACCACTGGGAGCACCTGGAGCGCGGCCTGTCGGAGATGCAGCGCGTCGCCCGCGCCCAGGTGATCTTCTTCTTCGAGCCCACGCTCTCGCGCGACTTCTGGCTCTTCGCGGAGTACTTCCCCGAGATCGCCGCCCTGGAGTCCGAGCGCGCGGCTCCGGGCCTCGACCGCCTCGCCGCGACGCTGGGGGTGCGGCGTGTGGAGCCGGTGGCGGTGCCCGCCGATTGTCGGGACGGGTTCGCGGCTTGTTACTGGAACCGCCCGGAGGCGTATCTCGACCCCGTCGTGCAAGCGGGGATCTCGTCGTTCGCGCAGCTCGCACCCGAAGTGCGCCGCGCCGGGACCGAACGGCTCCGTCGCGACCTGCAGAGCGGAGCCTGGGACGAGCGTCACGGCGAGCTGCGCGATCTCACCGAGATCGACATTTGCTACCGGCTGTTGGTGGCCGGCCACCTATCCTGACGGCGTGCTGCGCCTAGTGCTCCCGAAGGGTTCGCTCGAGCACGCGACCCTTCAGCTGTTCGAGGACGCCGACCTCGCGCTCACGCGTGCGTCCGACGTCGATTACAAGGCCACCATCGACGACCCGCGCGTCGTCGACGTCACGATCCTGCGACCGCAGGAGATCCCGCGCTACGTCGCCGACGGTCTCTTCGACATCGGCGTCACCGGGCGCGACTGGATCGAGGAGACGAGCGTCGAGGTCGTCACGCTCACCGAGCTGCACTACTCGAAGGCCACGGCGCGTCCGATCCGGATGGTGCTCGCGGTCGGTGGCGACTCGCCCTGGCACACGGTGGCCGACCTCCCGCCCGACGTCCGCGTGCACACCGAGTACCCCGAGCTCACCCGGCGCTTCCTGGAGAAGCACGGCGTCCAGGCGCGCGTAACGCTCTCCTATGGCGCAACGGAGGCGAAGATCCCCGAGATCGCCGACGCGGTCGTCGAGATCACCGAGACGGGCCGGGCGTTGCGCGCCGCGGGTTTGCGCGTGCTCGACACGATCCTGGTTTCGTACACCGAGCTCATCGCGAATCCGATCGCCTACGCCGACAACGACAAGCGCCGGGCGATGGAGCAGCTGCAGACGCTTCTGCTCGGCGCACTCGAGGCCCGGGGCCGCGTGCTCGTGAAGCTCAACGTCGACGAGGCGAACCTCGCGGCGGTGATCGGCCTGCTTCCGGCGCTCAAGTCGCCCACCGTGTCGAAGCTCTACGGCGAGGATGGTTACGCGGTCGAGACCGTCGTGGCGAAGAGCGACATCAACATCTTGATCCCCGCGCTGAAGGATCACGGCGCCAGCGGCATCCTCGAGTTACCGATAGGCAAGATCGTTCAGTGAAGCTGCACGGCACGGTCGCGCGGTTCGACAACGAGCGCGGGCTGGGCGAGATCACCGGCGCCGACGGCGCTGCGTACCCGTTCCACTCCACCGTGATCGCGGACGGCAGCCGCACGATCGCGGTCGGCACCGCGGTCGAGTTCGAGGTGACTGCGGGACATCTCGGTCGCTGGGAGGCGTCTGAGGTCGTTGTCGCCTAAGCCGTTTTAGGCCTGGGCGTCGGCGATCTCGACGTAGAGCATCTGGGCCTGCAGCAACGCGTCGCGCAGCATGGGCTCGCCGTCACCCAGACGGTCGGTCAGCCCGTCGACGAGCGCGGCGAGCGCGTCGATCGCGAGCCCCGCGGCCGCGAGATCGGGTGCGGGCCGCGCGCCCTGTTCGTCGGGCGGTGTCACGACGCCGAGATGAACGAGCGCGAGCTGCCAGATGCCGATCGCATGGTTGACGATGACGTCGGCGACCGGTGTCGCGGCGAGCCGCTCGTGCAACTCGCGCACCGCCTCCAGCTCCTCGGCCGTCGGGGCCGGCGACGACTCGCCGGTCGGCCCGGCGGGCGCGCCGTCCGGGGTCGAGGACGGCTCACGGGGGTCGCCGCTCCCAGGTGTCCACAATTCGCTCACGCTCGACTATCCTCCCGCGTCGACAATCGAGGGAAGTGGGACGCTACCCAAAA
>JAUZEM010000120.1 GCA_030839005.1 Actinomycetota bacterium
GCGCGATGTCGAGGCTGCCCATGACCTTGAGCCGGCTCACCATCGGTCGCAGGATGTTCAGCGGCGCTTCGGAAGTGTCGTGCAGGATGCCGTCGATCCGCATGCGGATGCTGACGTTCCTCGACGCGGGTTCGATGTGAAGGTCTGACGCGCGGTCGGCCACCGCCTTTTCAAGCAGCGCGTTGACCAGTTTGACGACCGGACCGTCGTCGACGAGGGCGCCCTGCGCGAACTCCGCCTGGACGTCGTAGTCGTCCGCCGCGTCGTCGAGCGAGCTCTCGATCAGCTCCGACCCGGAGTAGGCGCGCTCGATCGCGGCGAGGATGTGCCCGGAATCGGCGAGCGCGGCGAGGATCGATTGTCCGGTCAAGACGCGGATGTCGTCGAGCGCGAAAACGTCGTTCGGGTTCGCCATCGCGACGACGATCTGACCGTTCCAACGCTCGACCGGCAGCGCGCAATAACGACGCGCGACCTCCTCGGGAATCATGCCCGCGAGCAGGACGTCGGGCGGGTGGAGCTCGAGATCGACGAATGGGACGCCGAGGTGATCCGCCAGCGCCTGGGAGAGTTGGACGCTCGTGACGGCGCCGATGTCGATGAGTGACTCGCCGAGACGCTTTCGGGTGACGCGTTGGTGCTCGAGCGCACGCTCGAGCTCGTCGTGGGTGATGAGACCGCGATCGACCATCGCCTGGCCGAGGCGGGTCATCGAGTGACCCTGCGAGGGAAGACGCATGGACGGCGGGAAGTAACCGGGCGCGGTGTCGGTGTCGACGTCCGCGTCGTCGGATCCGGGCGGGGCGTCGGCCTGGATCGACTCGAGAATCTGCTCGAGCCGCGACTCGACCGGCTGGTTGGAGCCGGCAGGCACGCCGTTTTGTGCCCTTTGCGTCATTACGTTGGATCGCTTTTTTGAGGCCACACCAGGCAATCGGCCGCTGAGGACGAACCTGGAGCAATTGCCACCGCCGCGCGCCGCAATTCGGACGGTCGAGACGGCCGGTCGCGAGCCGAGTGCCGCTCGCACGTGACATCTATCGTCGACGGAGTTGTCCCGGCGAGGAGGAACACGATGGCAACTGCGGACGAGGTGCGCGACGCGTTGCTCGAGCGCATCGCTTACCACATCGTCAGCGCCGACGCGCACGAGGTTCTGGCGCTCGCGAAGGCGTACAGCTACCTCGTCGACGAGGTGGATGACGACGACGACGACGAGGGCGACGACGACTAGGTTGAGCGCACCGCCGGGGAAGGTGCTGAGGGCCGGATGAGTTCGCCCGAGTCGTTCGGGATCTTCGTGAGCTATCGACGGGACGAGACCGCCGGTTACGCCGGTCGGCTCCACGACTCGCTGATGCAGCGTTTCGGTCCGTCCTGCGTGTTCATGGACGTTGACAGCATCGAGCCGGGTGTCGACTTCGTCGACGCGATCGACCAGGCGTTGGCACGCTGCACCGTGCTTCTCGCGCTCATCGGGCCACATTGGGTGGAGGCCTCGGATCGGGGAGGTGCGCGGCGCATCGATCAGGCCGACGACTTTGTCCGCAGAGAGATTTCCGTCGCGCTCGAGAGCGGCATGCGGGTGATCCCTTTGCTGGTGCGCGGCGCGCAGATGCCCGAGGCGCCACAACTCAACGATGCACTCGCGCCGCTGGCGCGGTGCCAGGCCGTCGAGTTGAGCGACCGTCTGTGGCACGAGTCGGTGGCGTCGCTCGTCGAGTTGGTGGCGCGATCCGCGTCGCCATGGGACGGAGAAGCGCCGACGCTCCCGGTAGGGACCGAGGTGCCGCTTCCGACAGTGCTCGCAGTCGCGCGCACGGGCGCGTTCGCCGGTCGGGACGAGCCGATGATCGTCCTGCAAGAGACCTGGCGCGCGCAGGCGACGGTGGCCATGCCGATGCTCGTCACCGTCGCGGGCGAGCCCGGGATCGGGAAAACGCGGCTCGTGTCGGAGTTCTCCGCGCGTGCGCGATCCGAGGACGCCACGGTGCTCGCAGGACGTTGCATGGAGGAACCGCTTCGCGTTTACGAGCCGTTCGCGGAGATGCTGGTCGGATACGGACGCGCATGCGAGCGCGGTCTTGTCTCGAGCCTCGGCGATCTTGCCAGCCCATTGGCGCCGATGTTGCCGGCGCAGGTCGCGCCCGCCGAGCGGTATTCGCTCGGATCGATGCGGTCCTCGCTCGACGCCGCCGACGACCGCGCCGCGACCTTCGATGCATTCATCGAGCTGATCTCGCGCATCGGGCAAGCGAGTCCTGTTGTGATGGTGCTCGAGGATCTGCACTGGGCAACGGCTCCGACCCTCGCGCTCTTGCGTCACGTGCTCGAGGCTGATCATGCGTTGCCGGTGCTGGTCGTCGCGACGTACCGGGACACCGAGCTCGACCGGATGCATCCGCTCGCGGCGTTGCTTGCGGATCTGCGCGCCGCATCGCGCGTAGCGCGCATCTCCCTGAAGGGACTCGACGAGGACGCGATTGCCGTCTGCGTGGCGGCTCAGGGTGCAGTTGACGTGCGGCCTACACTCGGCCGCGAGCTCCTCGAGCAGACGGACGGGAATCCATTCTTCGTGGGGGAGCTGCTCCGAAACCTGCTCGAGGATCCAACGGCGGGCTCCTTGCCGGAGGGCGTGCGCGAGGTCGTGGGACGTCGGCTCGGACGGCTTCCCGAAAGCGTCACGACGACTTTGCGAGTCGCGGCCGTGATCGGATCCACATTCTCTCTTCGGCTCCTCCAAGCGGTGCGCGCTGTCGGTGCGGAACCCGACGACCTGATCGACGCGCTCGATCGCTCGCTCGCCGCGCGCCTGATCGTCGAGGAACATGCCGACGCGGATGTGCGATACACGTTCGCGCACGCCTTGGTGCGACATACGCTTTATGACGAGCTTTCGACCGCGCGACGTGCGCGCGTACACGGCCAGGTCGTCGCCGCAATCGAGGTGACGTTCGGCGAAGACGCCGAGTGGCTCCCGGCGCTCGCATACCACTCCGCGGAGGCGGCACG
>JAUZEM010000185.1 GCA_030839005.1 Actinomycetota bacterium
ATGACCAGCTCGCAGGTTTCCGCGGCTGTGACCCACGGCTGGTCGGACACGCAGCGCACGCCGCGGCCGGGCGCGACGAACGTGTCCCACTTGGCGGCGAGTCGCGCCTCGGCGGCACGGCCACGCAGTACGCCGACGAGGATCGGGTAGTACCAGTCCATGGCCCAGCGATCTTTGTCGAGGAACCGATCGGGACGGTGGGCGATCGCGATGGCCAGCGATCCCAACGACAACTCCCAGTCGGGTCGTTCGCGACCGAGGCGCTCGGCGGCGGCAATCGCGCAGCGCAGCGACGAGTAGATGCTCGACGATCCGGTGAGCAGCGCGCCTTTACCATCGACGCGCGCCGGATCGGCGTCCCACTCGATCTCGCCGCTCGGGTGCTGATTGTCGAGTGCGAAGTCGATCGCACGCTCGACGACCGGGAACATCGCTTCGAGGAATCCCGGGTCGAGTGTGCAGAGGTAATGGTGCCACACGCCGTTGGCCACGTAGCAACTGACGTTGGTATCGAGTGTGTGTTCCTTCACGTCGTTGCCCGAGTAGTACGCGTACCAGGAACCGGAATCATGCTGGGTGCGCGTCAGCCATTCGAACGCGCGCTCGGCCTCTGCGAATCGGGCGCCGACGTCGAGCGCCATCGTCGCTTCGACCAGGTTCCACGGGTCGGTGTGATGTCCGGGCGCCCACGGAATATTGCCGTCGCCCAGCTGCACTGACGCGATCGCGTCGATGGTCTGTTCGATCTGCGCTCGGGTCAGGATCCCGTCGACTTCGGGGAGCTCGTGATCAGCCAAGACTTCGCTTCCCCCACTTCGCCATCGTCGGTGCGACCTTCTCGCCGTAGAGCACCACGCTCTTGCCGAGCACCGGGTTCAACGCACGCTCGGTGACCCGAGCCCAGCGCGGGTTTTGCTCGATGAGCCTGCACAAGAAGTCGTGGTAGCGGCGGACCGGTGCGGCCTCGGTGTTGTCCGGCCCGTACGCGCATTTCAGCCACCAGTACGGCGAGTGGAACGCGTGCGCGTGGTGTGATCCGCGCAGGAAGAATCCGGCTCGCTCGAGCTTCAGCTCGAGCTCGTGCTGGCGGTACACGCGGACGTGTCCGCCGGGCGTGTCGTGGTAGTGCCAGTCGAGCGCCCACGAGACCCGCTCGGGCCACCGCGTCGGAACCGTCGCCGCAATCCGGCCTCCGGGACGGAGCACGCGGGCGATCTCGGTGAGCGCGCGCTCGTCGTCCCAGACGTGTTCGAGCACCTCGGACGCGATGACGCGGTCGAAAGAGTTCGCCGGGAAGGGCAGGTCGAGCGCGTCGGCGTTGACGACTCCGGCCCACTGCTCGTATGTGGTTTCGCCGGACCCGACCATCGCGCCGGCGACGGCGGCGACGTCCTTCAGATCGGATGCGGAGTAGTCGAGCGCGGTGACGCGCGCGCCGCGCCGCATTGCCTCGAACGCATGACGCCCGCCGCCGGAGCCGAGGTCGAGGAGGCGCTCGCCGCGCACCAGCCCGAGCCGGTCGAAGTCGACCGTGAGCATCAGGTCGCAGAACCCGAGTCGCGGCGTCGCTTGGCGTGCGCTTCCAGCTCGAGGCGATAGTGCTCGGCGGTACCTTGCGCCGTCTTGCGCCACGTGAACCGGTCGAGCACGCGGCGACGGCCTCCTTCGCCGAGCCGGGCCCGCAGCGGTTCGTCGTTCAGCACGTCGATGAGCTGCTGCGCGAGCGCGCCGGGATCACCGGGCGGCACGGTCATCGCGCTTTCGCCGTACCTACCGACGACTTCGGGCAATGCGCCTCCGGTGGTCGTGACCAGCGGAACTCCGCACGCCATGGCCTCGATGGCAGGAAGCGAGAACCCCTCGTAGAGCGAAGGGACGACGGCAATCTCCGCCTCGGCGTAGAGCTCGACGATTCGTTCGTCGCTGACGCCGCTGACGAACTCGACCGCTCCCTGCAATCCGAGCCGTTCGATCTGCGCCGGGACCGCCGACTTGTGACGCGGCCGGCCGATGACGACGAGATGCGCGTCGTCGCGCTCGGTGCGCACCTTGGCCAGCGCCTCGATCAGGTAGGTCAGACCTTTCAACGGCACGTCGGCGCTGGCGGTCGTCATCAGGCGGCCGGGCACCCGTGTGACGTTCGGCAGCGGACGGAACTGCTTCTGGTCGACGCCGACCGCCACGATGTGCAACGTGTCGGGATCGATGCCCATCTGGGCGACGATGTCCTTCTTCGAGTTGTCGGACACCGTGATGTGCCGGGGAAGCTGCCGCGCGACGTCCATTTGCATGCCCAAGAAGCCGTACCAGCGTCGCAGCGTCAGCCTGCGCAACGGCGATGTCGCCGCGGCGATGTCGAGGTCGCGGTCGACGGTGATGGGGTGGTGCAGCGTGTTCACGAAGGGCCAACCGTCGCGCAGCAATCCGAGCAGCCCGCGACCCAGGCACTGGTTGTCGTGGACCAGATCGAACTCGTTTCGACGGTCGCGCAATTGCGCGTAGACGCGCCGGCTGAACGCGTACGGCTCCGGGAAGCCCGCGCCGGCCATAATCGCGAACTCCTCCACGTCGGCCCGGGTGCGGAACTCGTGGGGCCACGGGACGCGAAACGGGTTCTCGCGCTCGTACAGATCGAGGCTCGGAACGTGCTCGAGTGTGACGGGCGCGTCGGCGACCGGCCAGGGCGGACCGGCGAGCATCGTCACCGTGTGGCCGAGCTCGGTCAGCTCGCGGGTGAGGTGACGGCTGTAGACGCCTTGGCCACCGCAGTGGGGGTTGCCTCGGTAGATGAGAAACGCGACCCGGAGCGGGTCACCGGGTCGGGGCGTGCGCGCGCGCGCAAGGGCAGACCGGGCGGTGGGCATGAGGAAACCAGGATGGAGGCCGGGTGACCCGGAAGGCAAGCCGCGCACTAGCGTCGCCACGCGGTGGCGCCCTCGATTGCACCTTCCATGATGAGCCGCTCACGCAGCGTGAGTGGCCCGCAGTGGTCGCCGTCGGGCGCCCGCCTGGCTTGGATCGACACGTACGACGGCCGGTCCGACGTGGTGGTCGCGCCGGCCGACCACGGACCGCCGGTCGTCGTGACGGCCGAGTGCGGCGCCGGAGCCGGCTTCGCGTGGGTCGACGACGACGCCCTCGTGGTCGCGGCGAGCGACGGCCGCCTCGTGGTCGTACACGCCGAGGGTGGCATCGAGCGGGTGCTCACCCGCGACGGTCGCGCGCTCGCGCCCGCGGTGTCGGCCCGCGGCGAGGTGGCGTGCGCCATCGAGCGCGACGAGACCTGCGACGTGGCGACGGTGCCGCTCGACGGTTCCGGCTGGCCGGAGCGGGTCTCGCACGCCGACTACGCGTGGGACCCGGCGTGGTCGCCGGACGGCCGTGCGCTCGTCTGGCAGGAATGGGATTTGCCGAACATGCCGTGGCACGCGTCGCGGATCATGCGCCGAGACGCCGGTGCGTCCCCGTATGTCGTCGCGGAAGACGGCGCGAGCAGCCAAGCGCGGTTCTCGCCCGACGGGGCGCGACTCGCGTGGGTCCGCGACGGCACGCTGGTCGTCGACGGCGAGTCGCTCGGCGGCCAACACGAACGGGAATGCGCGGAGCCGGCGTGGTCGGCGGGGCAGCATTCCTTCGCGTGGTCGCCCGACGGCGTCGAGCTCGCGTGGTGCCGCAACGAGTCCGGCTTCGGCCGGCTCGCGATCGGCGCGCCCGGCCGCAAGTCTGCGCGTGAGCTCTCGCGCGGCTGGCACCGTGATCTCGCGTGGGGCGCGGGCGGAATCGTCTGTGTGCGGTCGGGCGCGGTCACGCCCCCGCAAGTCGTCGTACTTGCGGCGAACGGCTCGGGCCGGCGGACGATCGCGCGCGGGCCCGTGGCCGGCTTCGAGCGAACCGGTCTCGTCGAACCCCGACCCGTCACGTGGAAATCGGGGAACGCGGTCGTGCACGGTTTGTTGTGGCGTTCCGCCGGAGCGCGTGGAGCGTTGCCGATCGTCGTGCACGTGCACGGCGGCCCGACCGGCCAGGCTCTGGCCGATTGGAACCCGCGGCTGCAGTGGCTCGTGCAGCAGGGCTATGGAGTCCTGCAACCGAACCACCGCGGCTCGTCGGGGTACGGCGCGGCCTATCGGAACGCGCTCGACGGTCGCTGGGGCGAGCGCGACGTCGCCGACGTCGCCGCGGGCATCAAGCACGCGATCAAGGAAGACTGGGCAGTACCGGGCCGGGTGGCGCTCATGGGCGCGAGCGCGGGCGGGTTCACGGCGTTGAACGTCGCCGCGCAGCATCCCGATCTCGTCGCCGCGGTGATCGCGCTGTATCCGGTAACCGACCTGCTCGACCTCGCGGCGACGACGCACCGGTTCGAGTCGGGCGACGTGTCCCGGCTGGTGGGTCGCTTGCCGGGCGCGCGGGATTCGTACATCGCCCGTTCGCCGATCACACATGCGAGCGACGTGCGCGCGCCCTTGCTCTTGTTGCAGGGCGACGACGACCGCGTCGTCAACGCCGAGCGGACCTCCGCGTTCGCGGACGCGCGGCGCGACGCGGGCGGGATCATCGAATATCACGTTTATGCCGGCGAGGGGCACGGATGGCGGCGCGCGGAGACTGTTGCCGACGAGCTCGCCCGCATCGGAACCTTTCTCTCGCGATGGTGCTGACGGATCTCGCGTACCAAGGTCCGAAGCGCGGAGCCGACCGCGCGGTGCTGCTCGCGCACGGTGCCGGTGCCGACATGAACGCGGCGACGTTGACGACCGTCGCCGATGCGCTCGCCGACGCGAAGGTGCCTTCGTTGCGCTTCAACTTCCCGTACCGGGCCGCCGGGCGCCGGGCACCCGATCGGGCGGCCGTGCTCGAGGCCGCGGTGCGAGAAGCGATGCGTGAGCTGGCCCGGCGCACCAAGCTGCCGCCGGAACGCCTCGTCTTGGGAGGTCGTTCGATGGGCGGCCGGGTCTGTTCGATGGTCGCGGCCGACGCCGACGTCGACGCGCGGGTGCTCGGACTCGTCCTACTGGGCTATCCGCTGCACCCGCCCGGAAGGGCCACACAGCTGCGCGTCGAGCATTTTGCGCGATTGCGAATGCCGGCGCTCTTCGTGAGCGGGACGCGCGACGCGTTCGGGAGTCCGGCCGAGCTGCAACGTGAAACCAAGAAACTGAAAGGATCGGTGTCGTTCCACTGGGTCGAGACGGGCGATCACGGCTTCAAGCCCCTGAAGTCGAGCGGGTTGACGGTCGATGCCGTGCTCGCCGACGTCGCCCGTGCCGTCGTCGATTTCGTTACCGGATGTTCGAACTCGAGGTGACAGACTCGGTTCGTGCGAGTCGAGCGGTGGTTCTCGTTCGTCGACCTCTCGGGCTTCACATCGTTCGGTGACCGGTTCGGCGACGAGGAGTCGGTGCGGGTCCTGACCCTCTTCCGGGGCGCCGTCCGTCAGGTCGCGACCGAGTTCGGTGTCCGTATCGCCAAATGGCTCGGTGACGGTTGCATGCTGGTGTCGGTCGAACCACCCAACCTGATCGCCGCGGTGACGAAGCTCGAGTTGCTGACCCACGAGCTCGAGCTGCCCCTGTCGGTGCACGCGGGGTGCGCCGGCGGCGCCGTGATTCTGCTGGAGGGCGACGACTACACCGGGCGATCCGTAAATCTCGCGGCGCGGCTCGCGACGGTGGCCCGGCCGCACGAGATCCTCGCGACGGTCGACCTGGCCCGGCACACGCCCGCCGGCACCCGGTTCGAGCCCGCGGGAATGATCTCGGTCGCGGGCATACAAGAGCCCGTCGAGGTCGTACGTTTCGGCTGTGTGGCGGCCGGCGATACCGTTCGCGCATGACCGTCTACGAAACCGTCGAGCTCACGCGCGAGGGGCACATCGGCTGGCTGCGGTTGAATCGCCCGGACAAGCTGAACTCCTTCACCATTCTCATGTGGCAGGAACTGCGCGCGTTGGGCAAGGAGCTGCGCGACGATGCCGAGTTGCGCGCGCTGGTCGTGATCGGCAACGGACGCGCGTTCTCGTCGGGCATCGACACGTCCGTGTTCACCGGAGCCTCGACCGACTCCATCGAGGGCGGTGACGACGTCGGCACGCGTCATCACGATCCGACGGTCGACGGCATCCTGCGCACACAGGAGGCGTACTCCTGGTTGGAGGAGGCCCGCTACCCGACGATCGCCGCGGTGCGCGGGTTCGCGCTCGGCGCCGGGTTGCAGATGGCGCTGGCGTGCGACATCCGCGTGTTCGCGCGCGGTACGTCGGTGGGTCTGCTCGAGCACAAGTACGGCATCCTGCCCGACCTCGGCGGCACCCAACGGCTGCCGCGCGTGGTCGGACCCGGCAAGGCCAAGGAGCTGATCTGGACCGCGGCCCGCATCGACGCCGACGAGGCGTATCGCATCGGACTGTGCGAGCGGCTCGTCGACGACGACGCGCTGGAAGCTGACGCCGGCGGCCTCGCCGCGGCGATCGCCGCGCAACCGCCGCTCGCGGTGCAGGGCGCGAAACGCGCCGTCGAGGCGGCCGGTCGTGTGTCCATAGCCGAAGGGCTCGTCGTCGAAGCCGAGGCCCAAGCGGTTTGCCTGCGGTCCGCCGACATGCGCGAAGCGATCGAGGCGTTCGTCGAACAACGCCGACCTGACTACTCCGGAAAGTAACCTCTTCGGTCGTGACTCGATTCCGGGTCCGCGCCCGCGGACCGCTCGCCGGCCGCGTCCAGCCCTCGGGCGCGACCAAGAACGCCGGCCTGAAGCAAATGGCGGCCGCGCTGCTCGCGCCCGGTGTCACCACATTGCGCAACGTGCCTACGGTGCGCGACCTCGACGTGATGATCGACCTCCTGCGCGCCACGGGCGCGCGCGTCGACCAGCCCGCGCCCGACGTCGTGCGGGTCGACGCGAGCGGCGAGCTGACGCCCGAGGCGCCGTACGAGCTCGTCGCGCGCATGCGCGCGTCGTTCAACGTGCTCGGGCCGCTCCTCGCGCGGTGCGGCCACGCGCGGGTGGCACTCCCGGGCGGCGACAACATCGGCAGTCGCAAGGTGGACATGCACCTACGCGGTCTCGCGGCGATGGGCGCCCAGGTCGAGGTCGTGCACGGCTATGTCGTCGCGCGCGCCGAGCTGTTGCACGGGGCGCGCACCGTCCTCGAGTTTCCGAGCGTCGGCGCCACCGAGAACCTGATGTGCGCGGCCGTTCTCGCCAAGGGCACGACGGTGATCGAGAACGCGGCTCGAGAGCCCGAGGTGACCGCGCTTGCCACGTTTCTCAATCGAATGGGAGCGCATCTGTTG
>JAUZEM010000020.1 GCA_030839005.1 Actinomycetota bacterium
AGCGAGACCACGATCACGGCGCGCCACGAGGCACGTAACTCGGCCCGCGTCCGCAACCATGCGGCGATCACGTCAATTATTCGAGCACGCTCGTCGAAGGGCGCCAAGGTGGCCGCCATCCCCCGTCGGGGCGTGCTAACCCCCCCGTCCCTGCGAGGCCATCAAGCTCCGCAGATCGTGGGGCGTGAAGCTCGTGACCGCCGAATTGACCGCCGCGCGAGCGGTTGCAGTGCGTCGCAACCCGAACAGCGGCGCGAGCTCGCCGAAATAGCGGCCCGGACCCACGCGCTGCACGAGCTCTTCGCCGCCCCCAGCGCGCTCGCGGACCAGCTCGATCTCGCCTTCCTCGACGACGTAGGCGACATCGCCGCTGTCGCCTTGTGCGAACAACAGCGAGCCGGCCGCGAGTGCGACCCGCACGGGCTCGGTGTGCACGGGTCGGCGCCGAGGGGTCAGCTCGACGACGCGGTCGGCGAGCGGGAGCAGGCGATCGTCGTGCGTCGCGACGATCACCATTCGTCCCGGCCGGGCGGAGTCGCGCAGGAGCCGGAGGACTCCCTCGACCTGCAGCTCGTCGAGATGCGCGGTCGGTTCGTCGGCGAGCAAGAGCCGCGGGTCGAGACACAATGCACGAGCTATCGCCACGCGCTGTTGCTCTCCGCCCGAGAGGTCGGCGGGGCGGTGCCGCAGGCGATCGGAGAGCCCGAGAGTATCGAGCACCTCACGCGCGCGGGCGCGTCCCGCCCGGCCCGAAGCACCTGCGTTCCACGAAGCGACCGCCACGTTGTCGAGTGCGGTGAGACTCGGGATCAGGTTGAACGACTGGTAGACCACGCCGATCGTCCGGCCGCGATACTCGGCGAGCGGGGCGCCGCGCAGCTCGGTCACCTCGGTGTCGTCCAGCCGGATCGAACCCCGCGCGGGTGTGAGCAACGCAGCCAGCGCGCAGAGCAGAGTCGTCTTGCCACAGCCGCTCGCGCCGAGGAGGAGTACGAGCTCGCCGTCGGCGACGTCGAGGTCGAGCGCGTTGATCGGTCGCACGACGTAACCGCCGCTCGAGTACTCGATCGTCACATCGCGCAATGAGAGCACGCTCATATCTGGCGTCCGAACGCGAGCGCGGGGTCGATGTGCACCGCGCGGCGCAACCCGACGAGCGCGGAGATCAGCCCGACCGCGATGCCGACCACGAGTAGCTCGAGGTACGCGGAGCCGGGCGTCTCCACCGCGAACGGCATCGTGGGCGCGAGCGCGCGGTTCACGATCGCGCCGACGACGCAGGCGGCCAGCGCGAGCGCGAGCCCCTGCACCGCCATCCCGCTGAACAGCGTCCGGTTCGGAGTGCCCATTGCCTTCAGGACCGCAATGTCGCGCGCGCGCTCGAGCGCCGTGAGATACACCATCGTCGCGACGATTCCGGCGGCCATGAGCCACAGAAGCGTGTTGAAGATCACGACCGTCTGCGTTCCCGACTTCTGCGGTCGGTTGAGATCGCGGCGAACCGCCGCGCCGTCGAGGATCTGCGTTCCCGGCGGCGCGTGCGCGAGCTCGCCGCGCACGGCGATCGCGGTCGCGTAGGGCAGGCCGCCCAGGAACTGGGCCTGCACGTCGGCGATCGGCATGAACACCGTTGGTTGGCCGAAGTAGTAGGTCGTGTTCACGCTCGTCCCGACCACCGCGACGTCGTGCGCGCCGAGACGAAAGCGGTCACCGACGTGGTAGCCGAGCACCTCGTCGACGACCACTTCCCCGGAATGGCGCGGCCCGCGGCCTCGCTTCGTTGGGGGCGAACCGAGACCGCCCGATGTCGTGCCGAGGATGTTGACGTCCTTACCCTTCAACGTCTCCCGCGCCTGCACGAACGCATCGGCACGTTCCACGCCGGGCACGCGCGCCAGGTCGGTCGCGACCGACGCCCGCAGCAGCCGTGTGGTCGTGAACGGTCCCGTGCCGCCGTCGGCGACGACGAAACGGTCGGCGTGGAAGAGCGCCACGATGCGGTCGGTCTCGTTGTGCAGATGCGCGATGGTCCCCTCCATGAGGAGCGAGAGGCCGAACGCGAGTGAAGTAGCGAGGACCGCAAGGATGAAACGCCGGCGCCGGTGAATCAGGTCGAAGAGTCCGACACGCCACATTGCCGGCCGGCGTCCGCCTCTCACTGTCGCCCCCCTCAACACCGAGAACGGCGCGACCGTACGGCATCGCCGGGCGGAGGAGTAGTGGTGCTGGCACCCCATTACGCGGGAGCCCTCCACCTTGTGACCGCGGCGCCGGGAGGGTCATTGTTGCGACGTGACCGCCGTCCTCCTGCTCGCCCGGTCGGAGTTCCGGCGTCGCTGGCGGAGCGCACTCGGGATGACGATGTTGGTCGGCGTCGTTGGTGCCGTCGTCCTCGCGTCGGCGGCCGGCGCGCACCGCAGCTCGACGTCGCTGCAACGATTCGTCGCGTACAGCCGATCGTCCGACGTGGAAATGGACGTCACCGATCCCACACCCGCGCAGTTGCAAGCGTTCGGTCGCGTGCCCGAGGTCGCCGACTTCGCGGTGATGCATGCATTCGGCGTCATCGTGCACGGCCGGCCCAACTTGAAGAACGCCGCGACGGTCGACGGCCGGCTCGGGACGGCCGTGGACCGAGCGCGGCTCGTCTCGGGCCGCGTTGCCGATCCGCGTGCGCCCGACGAGATCATGATCGGCGAGGGACTCGCAGCCCAGCAGCACCTCGGTGTCGGAGATGATCTCGTGGCCGACTCGATGACGCCGGCTCAGTTCGCGGAGGTCACGCACGGCAAGGACCCCGGCGCGCCGGCCGGCACCGCGTTGCGGCTCCGGATCGTCGGCATCTACCGCAGACCGCTCGACCTCGGAGATCTCGCGGCGGTAGGCGGCGTCGTCATCGAGACACCGGCGTTCGACCGCACGTACACCGGACGGATCGCGAAGTGGTCAAGCGTGTTGCGAGTGCGAACGCGCCACGGTGCCCGCGACGTCCCTCGGGTAGCTGCGGCGGCGCGCCAGGTATTCGGGCCGCAATCCGAGCTCCAGGTGCGCGATGTCTCCGCCGAATCGCACGGTGCCGCGGACGCGATCAACGTTTTGACGCTCGCGCTTTGGATCTTCGCGGGAGTTGCGGCCGTGGCGGGCGCGGTCGCGATCGCGATCGTGCTCTCGCGCGACGTCTCGCAAGCGGAGATCGACCAACCGACGTTGACCGCCCTCGGTCTGACCCGGCGACAGTCCATAGCCACGCTCGGGCTGCGCGTGCTGCTCATCATCGCGGGTGGGGCGGTCGTCGCGACGGTCGTCGCGATCGCGGCGTCACCGATGTTCCCGATCGGCATCGCGCGCCGCGCCGATCCCTCGCCCGGTCTCCGGGTCGACTGGATCGTTCTCGGAGCGGGTCTCGTCGGGATCGCGGCGTTCGTCGGGACGATCGGGTTCCTGGCCGCGGCTCGGGCGTCGCGCGCGTCATCGGCGGCGGTCGCGGCCCGCGCTCGGCGCCCACACCGGACTGTCGCGGAGATGGCGGCGAAGGCCGGCGCGAGCCCTTCGGCGACCAACGGCCTCCGCATGGCGCTCGAACCGGGACGCGGCGCGTCGACGGTGCCCGTCCGCTCGGCGTTCTTCGGCGCCGTGTTCGGTGTGGTCGGATTGACCGCGGTGCTCGTCTTCGCTTCGAGCCTCGGCCATCTCGATTCCAACCCGCGGCTCTACGGCTGGACGTGGGATTTCAAAGCGCCCGACAACACGTTCACCTCCAAATGCAGCGCGGCGGACTACGGACTTTCAAAGGTTCCGGGGGTCGCGGCCGTCGCCGCGGTCTGTTACCAGTTGGGAGTACTCATCAATGGTCGGCCCACGACGGGATGGGGCTTCACGCCGGTGCACGGCCGGGTCGAACCCGAGATCGTGATCGGGCGTGCGCCGATCGGACCGTCCGAGGTCGCGCTCGGCGCGGCGACGCTGCACGCGCTGGGGAAGAACGTTGGCGACACGGTCCAAGCGCGCGGCGCGAACGCGGCGCACGACTATCGAATCGTCGGCCAAGTCGTCCTTCCACAACTGCAGGACGGCGAGATCCAGCCCCTGTCCGACGGCGCCGCGTTTGCGGGTGAGGGCTTCGCGCCCCTCGCCGACCAGAGCGGCCACACGCGGTACCTGATCGGGACTTTCGCGCCGCGCGTCGACCACGCCGCAGTCGTGCGTCGCATTGATCGGATCTCGCAATTCCAGCCATCTGTCGGTCAGGGCTCGTTCGCCTCGGAACGCGGTGCCTCTGGTCCGACTCGCCCCCCGGAGATCGGACGCCTCCGCGAGATCAACTGGTTTCCGCCGACGCTGGCAGTCCTGGTCGCCGGTCTCGCGCTCGTCGCAGTTGGGCACGCGTTGGTGACGACGGCACACCGTCGCCGTTCCGAGCTCGCATTGTTGAAGACCCTCGGCTTCGAACGCCGCCAGGTGCGTGCGACGCTCGCATGGCAGGCGACGACGCTCGCGGTCGTAGGCCTCGTGGTCGGCCTTCCCGTCGGCGTCTTGGTCGGGAACGTCGTCTGGCGCCACGTTGCGGACAGCCTCGGAATCTTGCCGGTCGCCATCCTCCCGGTCGTCGCGTTGGCGATCATCGTCCCGTGCGTGATCGCGCTCGTGAACCTCGTCGGGTTCGGCCCGGCGCGCAAGGCCGCGCGCACGTGGCCCGCCGATGCGTTGACGGCGGAGTAGCCGGCCGCCAGATCGTAGGATTTCCGGAATGCCGTTGGACGCTTCACGCAC
>JAUZEM010000233.1 GCA_030839005.1 Actinomycetota bacterium
GAGGTCGCGATCACCGAGCGCGCCAACGCGATCCGCCGGCCGACGTCACTGCGGCAGCAGCCGCTCACGCGCGAGGAGTACTTCGCGGCCCGGATGATCTCCGACCCGCTCTGCCTCTTCGACTTCTGCCTCGAATGCGACGGCGCGGTCGCCGTGCTGACGGTGAGCGCGGAGCGCGCCGGGGATCTCCGTCACCGGCCGGTCTACATCGGCGCGTCGGCGAACGGCGGCGCCGGCCGGTGGGGTCAGGCGATCACCTGGATGGGGATGCCGGACGAGTACTTCACTTCGAGCGGGCACCGAACCGTCGCGCGGCGCGCGTTCGAGATGGCGGGCATCACCGCCGCCGACATCGACGTCGCGCTGCTGTACGACCACTTCACGCCGATGGTCATCATGCAGCTCGAGGACTACGGGTTCTGTCCGATCGGCGAGGGCGGGCCGTTCGTCGCCGACGGCAACATCCGCTACGGCAGCGGCACGATCCCCGTGAACACCCACGGCGGAAACCTGTCCGAGGCGTACATCATCGGGATGACGCACGTGAAGGAAGCCGTCGAGCAGTTGCGCGGTACCGCGATCAACCAGGTCGAGGGCGCGGAGATCGCGCTCGTCACGGGCGGCCCGGCGAGCATCCCGGTCAGCAACCTGATCCTGCACAACTGAAGGGACGACGATGCAAGGACTGACTCCGGCCCGCGTGATCCACCTCACGCCGAACGTGTGGACCGAGCCCTTCTGGGCCGCCACGGCCGAACATCGCCTCGTGCTGCCCCGCTGCACCGCGTGCTCCGCGTACCGGTTCCCGCCCACGCCTTTCTGCTGGCGCTGCCGCGCCCAGGACGTCGACTGGATCGAGCACGACGGCCACGGAACGATCTACTCGTTCACGGTCGTGCGCCACGCGGTCATCCCCGACATGGCCGACGCGCTCCCGATCGTCGCGGCCGTGGTCGAGCTGCCCGACACCGACGGGTGCCGCGTGATCGCGAACGTCGTCGACTGTGATCCGAGCGACGTCCACATCGGCGCCGCGGTCGCGCTCGACTGGTACGACGTGCGCCCGGACGAAACCGTCCCCGTGTTCCGGCTGGTCTGAATCACCGATGGAAACCGGTCGGGGGACGCTGACCGACGTGCTCGACGAGCACGTCCGGGTGCGACCCGGTGCGCTCGCGGTCGCGGACGGGGAGCTCACGCTGACCTGGCAGGAGCTCGGCCGGCGCGTCGACCGGTGCGCGGCGGCGCTCGCCGCCGCGGGAGTCGCGCGAGGCGAACGGGTCCTGTGGCTGGGCCAGAACAGCTTCCGCGTCCAGGAGCTCCTGCTCGCGTGCGCGCGGCTGGGCGCGATGCTCTGTCCGGCGAACTGGCGCCAACAACCCGACGAGCTGGCATTCGTCATCGACGACCTCACACCCCTTGTCATCATCGACCAGAACGAAGAGATCGGGGAGACGACCGGTGCCGGGATCGCGGCGGCGCGCCACACGGCCGCGCGCGTGATCGTGCACGATGCCGACGGTCCCGATTCCTACGAGGCGTTCGTCGCGGCGTCGTCCGGCCGGTCGGCGGTGCGGGTCGCCGTCGCCGCCGACGACGCCGTCCTGTTGATCGCGACCGCCGCCTTCGGCGGTCGACCAAACCTGGCGATGCTCCCCCACCGTGCGATCGTGGCGCAGGCCCGGGTGATGGCTCCGTTCATGGGAGTCGGTCCGGATCATCGTTACCTCAACGCGGGTCCCCTGTTCCACGTCGGCGTGTTCATGGAGAACTTCGCCACGCTCGTCGCCGGAGGAACCAACGTGTTCGTGCGCCGCAGCGATGGTGCCGCGCTGGCCGATGCGATCACGCGCCATCGCTGTACGAGCGGCTACATCATCGGCCCGATGGTCGACGCGCTCGTCGAGGCGATCAGAGAGGCGCCGGAGCGGTACGACCTCTCGTCGTTGCGCGGTCGCCGGGGCAATCCCACGTACGACGCGATGGTGCAGCCGGACGACTCGCCGTGGGGTCGCCGTCCCGGTGGGTACGGCCAGACCGAGACCACGGGGATGGCCACGTTCAACCTGCTTGCGGGCCGCGATGCGATCGGCACGCACGGTCGGGCGTCGTCCGCAGTGGAGCTGCGGATCGTCGACCCCGACGATCACGAGGTGCCGATCGGCGAGACCGGCGAGATCGCCATCCGCGGCGCGATCGTGATGCGCGGGTATTGGAACCGGCCGGAGCTCAACGCGCAGCGTTCCCGCAACGGTTGGCATCACACGAACGATCTCGGCCGCCTGGAGACGGACGGAACGTTCAGCTTCATCGGCCCGAAGTCGCGCATGTTGAAGAGCGCCGCCGAGAACATCTATCCCGCGGAGGTCGAGGGCGCGTTGCGATCGCATCCGGCCGTGGCCGACGTCGCGATCATCGGTGTGCCCGACGAGCGTTGGGTGCAGAGCGTCAAGGCGATCGTCGTGCTGCGGCCGGACGCGGATCCCGTGCCTACCGAGGCCGACATCGTCGAGCACTGCCGCACCCGGATCGCGTCGTACAAGAAACCCCGCACGGTTGAATTCGTCGACGCGCTCCCCCGCGTCGGCTTCGCGGTCGACTACGAGGCGCTCGACCGCCGCTTCGGCGGCGGCAACTACCCGGGCGGAACCACCCGCAGCGCCTAGACCTGTTGCTTGGCCGCCTTCATGAGATCGTGGTGCGCGTCTTCGACGGCGTGCGCCATGTCCTGCAGGCCCGGTACGAGCTCGCGGCACGCGATGAAGCCCCAGTCGATGCGGTCGAGGTAGCTGAGCACGGTGATGTTCAATCCGGCGCCTTCGATCGGCGGTCCGAGCGGAAGCAGCGAGATCAGTCTCGCCCCGCCGAGGTAGAGCGGGAACGGCGGCCCGGGCACGTTGGAGATCACGAGATTGATCGGGACCGGCCCGCGGCTCGCGAGCCCGCCGAGCAGCCGGCTCGCCAGCCCGAAGCTACGCGGACCCGCGAGCTCGCCCAGGTCCAAGAGGGTGCGCGCGCCAACGGCATGGTGCTCCTGTTTCGCACCCTTGGTCGCGTCGCGGATGTGCGCGACCTGCTCGTGGACGTCGTCGAGGTGGGTCGGCAGCGACACGAACATCGCCGAGACCTTGTTCGCGCTGTCGATGTCGGCCGTTTCATCGTTGCGGACCGAGACCGGGCAGGCCGCGAGCAACGGCCGGTCCGGCAGCGCATCGACACCGAGCAGATAGTGCCGTAACGCACGGGTCGCGGTCGCGAGCACGATGTCGTTCACCGTGCAGCCGAACGCGTCCTTTATCGCCTTCACCTCGTCGAGCGGAACCGTGGCGAAGGCAACCCGCCGGTGTGGCGTCAAGGGCGCGTTCCACGGCGTGCGCGGCGTGTTGAAGGGTGTGCCACCCGACGGCCGGCTCGAGTCGCGGCGAACACGCACGACGCCGACCGCGGCCCGCAGCAGGTTCGGCATCGCCAGCGCGAGCGCGAGCGGAAGCGGCCGGCGCAACCGCGACATGATCGCGTGCTGCAGCAGTTCCATGTCCGACGGTTTGTGCTCGGGCTTCCAGTCGTCGGTGGCGGGCGTCGCGTCGACCGGCTCGGGTTCGAGATCCAAGATGGTCGTCAGCAGGCTCGAGCCCGACACGCCGTCGATCGTGGCGTGGTGCATACGGGCGACGACCGCGACGGCGCCGTTCTCGACGCCCTCGATGACATAGAACTCCCAGAGTGGTCGGGCATGATCGAGCGGGCGACTCGCGATGTCGCCGACGATCTCGGCAACCTGCTCGCGGCTTCCCGGAGACGGCACGGCAATACGGCGAACGTGGTAGTCGAAGTCGAAGTCGGGGTCGTCGAACCAAACGGGCCGGTGGAGACCGAAGGGGACGTACGCGAGACGGCGACGAAACTCCAACAGGTCGGGAAGACGAGACGCAAGATGCGCTTTGATCTTCTCGAACGAGTACCCACCCGGCACCGTCGACGGATCCAGCATCATCACCGCGTGCACGTGCATATGCGTCGTCGGCGTCTCCAGGTACAGGAACGCCGCGTCCATTCCGCTCAAGCGCCGCATCGAAGCTCCTCGGCCAAGGGATCCAGTCCGGGACATGCGCCCGACCCCCGGCAACGGTACGTGCTCCACCGAAGATGGAGGAACCGCGCGAGCATGCAAGGGTGATCTCGGGCTTCGTGCATCCCGACTTCGGTGGCGTCACGCAGGCGCTGCGGCGCATCGCGACCCACAAGCGTGGCGGCGGCGCGGCCGTGGCCGTCTTCCACCGTGGCGCGCTCGTCGTGGACGCGTGGACCGGCGCCCGCGATGCGTCCGGCGCGCCCTGGCAGTCCGACACGATGGCCATGAGCTTTTCGACGACGAAGGGCGTCATCGCCACAACGGTGCACCGCCTCGTCGACCGCGGCCTGATCGAATACGACGAGCCGGTCGCGACCTACTGGCCGGAGTTTGCCGCGGCCGGCAAGGAGCGCATCACGGTCCGCCACCTCCTCAACCACTCCGCCGGGCTACACCACCTACGCGATGTGATCACCGACGCGTACGAGATGCTCGACTGGGATCTGGTGTGTGCCCGGCTGGCCGCGGAAACACCCCGCTACCCGCCCGGCACTCGCCACGGTTACCACGGCATCACGTACGGCTTCCTCGTGGGCGAGGTGATCCAGCGCGTCACCGGAACAACGGTGCACGAAGCGGTCGACGCCGAGATCGTGAAGCCGCTCGGACTCGACGGCATGTCGATCGGGGCACCCCCCGATCAGCGCGACCGCGTCGCCGAGCTCATCGTGCGCTTCGGTAACGCGCAACGAGCCGAGCGCAACGCTCGGCGCGCCACGCGATTCTCGAGGTTGCGACCCGCGATCGACGCGTTCATGGTGCCCGAATCCGACCGACTGTTCGCGTCGACCGAAGTCCTCGACTCCCCGATCCCCGCGATCAACGGTTGCTTCACCGCGCGCTCGTTGGCGCGAATGTACGCGGCGCTCGCGGGCGGCGGTGTACTCGACGGCGAACGCTTCCTGTCGGCCGAGACGCTTCGGCGCGCGACCGAGAACCACACGACCGGCCTCGACATCGTCGTCGGATTCCCCATGCGGTGGCGGCTCGGCTACCACCTCGCCGCGACGACACGCGGCATCATCCCGAACGGCTTCGGGCACTTCGGCTTCGGCGGATCCGGCGCATGGGCCGACCCCGACAACGACCTCGCCGTCGCCTTCGTGTGCAATCGCGTCGCCGGCACGCCGTTCGGCGACACCCGCCTGCTGCGCATCGGTACCCAAGCCCGCACGGCCGCTTCGGCCCGCTGACGCGCTCCGGCGCGCAGGTATATCTCTGCGAACCGCCTGCTAGCGCAGGTGCTAGCGCGGGTGCTAGCAAGCCAATCTCGAACATGGTTGTTCGGGCCGCCTCTGCTGACCGCCGCAAGGAGCAAGCAAGGAGCAAGCATGGTGAACGCACCGGAAGCCGCTCCCTCGCTGCGGTTGGCGACGGTTTGCATCGACTGCTCGGACGCCGACGCGATGGCCGACTTCTATGGCCGTCTGCTCGGATGGGAGGTGACCTTCCGTACGCCGGGCTGGGTGCTGATGCGTGACCCGGCCGGGGGCACCGGATTGTCATTCCAAGCGGAACCGGGTTATCGCGCGCCGGTCTGGCCGGAACAGCCGGGTCAACAGGAGAAGATGCTCCACCTCGACATCAAAGTGGAAGACCTCGACGTGGCCGTGGAGCATGCCGTCGCATCGGGCGCTCGACTCGCCGAGTACCAACCGCAAACCCGCGTGCGGGTGTTGCTCGACCCGGCCGATCACCCATTCTGCCTGTTCTTGGACTGAGCCGGCGGACTCAACTGATCATGAAATTCGTGCCCGGCGCGAGCGACACGGCTGCCGTGCTCAGGCTCACGCCCTGGTTGACGCAACCACCGCCGTTCGGGCTGTTCACGGTCATCGACGTGGACGTCTTGCCCACGAACACGTCCCCGCTCGTGAGCTTGCCGGAGATCTTGGTCGACGTCACCGACGCGTACGTCAGCGCGAGCGCTCCCGTCGACGTCTTTCCGTTGTTCCACGTGATCGACACGCTCGCGGTTCCAGGCTTCGCATACGCGATCACCTGTGCGCAGTTCAGCTTCTCCGACTCCTCGGCCCGGAAGGTGAAGTCTCCGCCCGTAATGCCGGGCGTTCCGGTGCAGCCCGAGAGCGTGCCCCTTGCGGTGAGCGTGTGGGCCACGCTGACCGTCGGCGACACCGGCGGCGTCAGCGTCAACGTCCCGGCGAAGGACGTGCACGTCAACGCCGCACTCGCAGTCGGCGACGAAGACGGCGTGGGCGACGAAGCCGACGTGGTCGACCCGGCGGTTGGGGAACTGTTGGACGAGCCGCTACTGGAACACGCGGGCAGGAACGCCGAGATAGCGATCAACGCGGCGATCGTGAAAACAAGACGTCTGCGCACGCGCGTGACCTCCGTACCGGCGAAGTTGGTCGCGCACCCTACATCGTCGGCGCGTCGCGACAACATGGTGTCGTGAACGCGCCGAACGAGCGTCATCGGCTGTGGCTGGCGACCGTGCCCGGGACGGTCAAGAAGCTGGAGCAGCGTTGGTCGTTGGATGTCGGCGCGCCGTTTCAACCGGGCGGTCAGAACGCGTGGGTCGCACCCGCGCGCACGAAGACCGGTGAGGACGTCGTCGTGAAGGTCGCCTGGCGCCACCCCGAGGCCGAGCACGAAGCGGCGGGGCTGCGCGTCTGGGACGGACAGGGATCGGTGCGGTTGCACGCGACCGAAGAAACCGAGGACACCGTCGCGCTGCTCATCGAGCGTTGCGTGCCCGGGTCAGCGCTGGCGAGTCGACCGGAGCCCGAACAGGACCTCGTGATCGCGTCGTTGTTGTCGCGGCTGTGGCGCGAGTTGGCTCCCGGCCACGAGTTCCGACCGCTCCAGGAGATGTGCGACGCGTGGGCGGAGGCCTTCGAGCAGAAATCCTCGACCCGACCGGGCGTCCTCGACCCCGGGCTGGCGCGAGAAGGTGTCGGCCTGTTTCGTGCCCTGCCCGCGTCAGCCGAGCGCCACGTTTTGCTCTGCACGGACCTGCACGCCGGAAACGTGCTCGCGGCGCAGCGTGAACCGTGGCTCATGATCGATCCGAAACCCTACGTCGGCGACCCGACCTACGACCCGCTGCAGCATCTCCTGAACTGTGACGAGCGCCTGCACGCGGACCCCGCCGGCCTCGTACGCCGTATCGCCGAGCTGCTCGCCCTCGACCCCGACCGTCTGCTCTTGTGGCTGTTCGCCCGCTGCGTCATAGAGTCCGTCGACTGGCCCACGCTCGCTCCCATCGCACGCCTTGTCGCCCCCAACTAGGAGGTCCGGATGGAGATACCGGTTGGTGAACGGTTCGCCCGGGCGGTCGCGGCAAAGGACACCCAGACGCTCCTCGGCCTGCTCGACCCGCAGATCGACTTTCGCGCGATGACGCCGGGCCGATTCTGGGAGGAGAGCTCCGCGAGCGCGGTGGTCAACGATGTGATCTTCGGTCATTGGTTCGAGCCCACTGATCAGATCGAGGCAATCGAAGGAATCGAGCACGGCATGGTCGTCGATCGCCACCGCGTCGGCTACCGCTTTCGCGTCACGAACGACGACGGCACGTACACCGTCGAACAGCAGGCGTACATCGGCGTTCAGGACGATTGCATTTCCTGGTTGAGGATCATGTGCTCGGGCTATCGACCCGTGGAACAACCAACGGCATGAACCGTCGTACGGGAGTCAGACGCGCTGGTCGATCTCGTGGATTCGTCGGGCCATGCCGTGGAGCAGCGCGTCGCGCATCGCGGGAACCTGGTCGAGGGCCTGCGTGAACGCCGCGGGCGAAAGTGTCACGCACGTCAGGGTGCCGGCCGCCGTGACGGTGGCGTTGCGCGGAGCCGGATCGAAGAGCGACAGCTCACCGAAGTAGTCGCCGGGCGCGAGTCGGGCGACCTCCTGGCCGCCGCGTCGGACGGTTGCGCTGCCGGACGTGACGACGTAGAAGCCGTCGCCGGCGTCGCCCTCCCGGACGACGTCGTGCGCGTCAGCGACCGAGATCGCGTCGCCCAGCTGGGCAATCAGGTCCAGCTGCTCGGTCGAGCACGAGCCGAACATCGGAATCCTCGACAGGTACATCTGGTAGAGCGCGCGGTCGTAGCCGGCCATCGGAACATCTCCACGTTCTTCCCTGGGGGCGAGCGGATAGTACCCGGATCGTGGAGCCGGCTCACGCGGCGACCACGACCCGAACGATCGCGGCGTAGAACACGAGCCCGGCCGCGATCACGAGCGCGTGGAAGACCTCGTGATAGCCGAAGACGGCGGGCACGGGGTCGGGGCGCCGCGTCGAGTAGACGACGGCGCCGAGCGAGTACACGACGCCGCCGAGCACGAGCAGCGAGAACGAGATCACCCCGAGCTCCCGCCACAACGTGGGCGAGAACGCGAGCGCGGTCCACCCGATCGCGATGTAGAGCGCGGCGACCAACCACCGAGGTGCGTGCAGCCACAACATCTGGACGCCGATCC
>JAUZEM010000348.1 GCA_030839005.1 Actinomycetota bacterium
CGCGTCGTGCCGCCACCTTCTGCGCTGGGACCGGCCCGACGAACGACCGCTGGTGTGCCCCGACTGCGGTGCGACGAAGCTACGGGTACTGCGGGCCGGGGTGACGCGCGTCCGGGAGGAGCTCGAAGCGCTGGTCGCGGGTGCGCGGGTCGCCGAGGTCGATACCGCGACTGCCGAAGTGCCCGACGCCGACATCATCGTGGGCACCGAGGCCGTGCTCCATCGTGCCGCGGTGCGCCGTCGTCGCCCGGCGCTCGTCGCGTACCTCGATCTCGATCAGGAACTGCTCGCGCCCCGGTATCGCGCCGCCGCGCAGGCCCAGTGGCTCTTGACGCGTGGTGCCCAGCTCCTCTCCGGCCGCGCGCGTCAGCAGGCGATGCTGCTCGTCCAGACCCGCATTCCCGATCACGTCGTCGTCAAGGCGTTGGTGCGCGGCGAGCCGGCGGCGGTCGCCGAGTCCGAGATCGAGTATCGGCGCACGCTCGCGTACCCGCCGTTCGGCGCCCTCGCCGAGCTGGCGGGCGCCGACGACGCGCTCACCGCCACGATCGACGCGTTGCGTGCGCTCGACGTACAGGCAAACGGCGTGCAGGTGTTCGGGCCCTCCGACGGTCGTGCCTTGGTCCATGGTCCCGGCTGGGATGCGCTGGCCGCGGCGCTCGTCCGGGGCCTCCCGGCCGGCCGCGCGATCGGACGCGTACGGGCCGTCGTCGATCCACCGCGCATCTAAGGTGCAGTTCGTAACGTGCAGTTCGTAGCTCGAAGCCCGCTCCAGGTCTGAACCGCGAACCCGCGCCGCTACCATGCCGCCGTGGCAACTCACACGATTCGCGTCTTCGGGGATCCGGTCCTCAAGCGACCGACCAATGAAGTCACCGATATCGACGGCGGGCTGGTGAAGCTTGTCGACGCCATGTACGAGACGATGCACGAGGCGCCGGGAGTCGGGCTCGCCGCACCTCAGGTCGGCGTGCAGAAGCGATTCTTCGTGTACGAGCTCCCCGACGACGACGGCCCCCACGTGCTCCTCAACCCGCAAGTCGTCGAGGCGACGGGCGAGTGGGACTACGAGGAGGGGTGTCTGTCGTTGCCCGGCCTGGCGTTCGACATCGTTCGCCCGAAGCTCGTCACCGTGAAAGGTCTCGATCTCGACGGTGACGATGTCGTGATCCAGGGCGACGAGCTCCTCGGCCGGATCTTCCTCCACGAGATCGACCATCTCGACGGTGTGCTCATGCTCGATCGGCTCGACAACGACCAGCGCAAGCTCGCGATGCGCGAACTGCGCGAGCAGGGAATGGGTGTGCGGACACCGGGCGGACGCAACCACGCGCTCTGACGCGTAACGTCGACTCGTGCGGATCGTTTACTTCGGCACGCCGGTCGACGCGGTCCCACCGCTGCGCGCGCTGGTCGACGACGGTCACGACGTCGCGCTCGTCGTCACGCAACCGGACCGCAGGCGCACGCGCGGCGCGGGTACCGACTGGTCGCCCGTGAAGCGCGCCGCGGTCGATCTCGGACTACCACTGCGCACGCCGGAGAAGGCCCGCGAAGTCGTCGACGACGTGCGTGCGAGCGACGCGGTGCTGGGCGTGGTGGTGGCGTTCGGACAGTTGCTCCCGGTCTCGCTGCTCGAAGCATTGCCACACGGCTTCGTGAACCTTCACTTCTCGCTCTTGCCTCGCTGGCGCGGCGCGGCGCCGGTCGAGCGGGCGATCCTCGCCGGTGATCCCGAGACCGGTGTCGACCTCATGAGGATCGAGGCGGGCCTCGACACCGGACCGGTGTTCGCGCGCGCCCGGGTGCCGATCGGGCCGCTCGAGTCCGCGGGTGAGCTCCACGGCCGCCTCGTGGAGGTGGGGACGCAGCTGTTGCGCGCGCACCTCCCCTCGATCCCTGACGCGGTCCCCGAACCGCAGGTCGGGGAGCCCACGTACGCGGAGAAGCTCGGCGTCGACGAGTTCCGCCTCGATCCGGATCGTTCCGCGGCGGAGCTCGCGCGGGTCGTACGGGCCGGCAACCCGCGGCCGGGTGCGTGGTTCCGAGCCGGCGGCCGACGGGTGAAGGTGTGGCGAGCACGCGAGGTCGAGCGCGCCGAGCCGCTCGAGCCGGGCAGCATCCACGCCGACGGCACGTTCGGAACCGTGCGGGGCGCGCTCGCGCTCGACGAGGTGCAGCCCGAAGGCAAGCGCGTCATGAACGCGAACGAGTGGCTCGCCGGGGTTCGGGGCGACGTACGGGCCGATCCGGCGTGAGCGGCCGCCCCGCCCCGTCGGCGCGCCGGATCGCGCTCGACGCGTTACTCCGGATCGAAGACGGCGCGTTCGCACACATCCTGCTCCCGCGAGCTCTCCGGAGCTCCGGCCTCCCGGCGCGCGACCGCGCATTGGTGACCGACCTGGTCTACGGCACCGTGCGCATGCAGCGCCGGCTCGACGTCATGGTGTCGGCCGTCTCGAACCGCGCGATCGGCTCGGTCGATGCACCGGTGCGCGCCGCGTTGCGGCTCGGTGCGTACCAGTTGCTGATCGGTGTCCCCGCGCACGCGGCCGTCGGGGAGACCGTCGGCGTCGTCGATGCGCGCGCGCGGGGATTCGTCAACGGCGTGTTGCGCACGTTGGCGCGCACGGGACCGCCCTGGCCGCTGCCGGACGGCGACGAGGTCGCGGCCGTCGGCGTGCGGACATCACATCCCGATTGGATCGTCCGGACCCTCGTCGACGCGTACGGCATGCACGACGCGATCGCGACGCTCGAGCTCGACAACGAGGCGCCACCGGTGACGCTCCGGGTCAACCCGCTGCGCACCTCGACCGAAGCGTTGACCGCCGAGCTCCTCGCGACCGGGGCCGAGGTCCGGCCCGGCCTGCTCGTGCCCGGCTCGTTGCTGCTGCGTCATGCCGGCGATCTCGCCGCGTTGCCCGCGATCGCCGACGGGCGGGCTTCACCCCAGGACCAGG
>JAUZEM010000356.1 GCA_030839005.1 Actinomycetota bacterium
CCCCACCCGGCCGCGCTTGCGTGACTACGGGCCCGAGGCGGTGACCGGCCGCGGTCTACTCCTCGTGGACCGCATCGCGCGGCGCTGGGGGGTCGAGCCCGACGCGGCCGGAAAATGCGTCTGGTTCGAGGTCGAGAGCCGCGCCAAGGTCGGCTAGCGGTCGCCCTCGAGCGCGAACAACTCGGCGAGGCCTGAGGTCTCGATCACCCGGCTCACGCCGTGGGTCGGCCGGCGCAGCTCGAAACGCCGACCTTGCGCGGCGAAACGCTGCTTCGCCTGCACGAGGAGGCTCAAGCCGGTGGAATCGATGAATCGGAGCGCGGCCAGATCGACGACGACCGGATCGCATTCCTGGCGGGCCAGGTCGCTCAGCGTGGTTCGCAGCGCGGCGGCCGTCCCGAACTCGAGCTCTCCGCCGAGGGTGACGAGTGCCGCTCCGGCGTCGTGCTGCACCTCGACGGCGATCGTGGCCGATTCATCGGTGCTCACCCTCCCAGGATACCGGCCCGTCCTCGACACGCCAGACGATCGGCGGGTTTCGACACTCGAGCGCAGGTAGGTTGCCTTCGTGACCCTCGACAGCTTCGGTGCCCGGGCCGAGTTGGCCGTTGGCACCCGAACGTACGACCTGTTCCGCCTGGACGCCGTCGTCGACGATCCGTACTCCCTTCCGTATTCGCTTCGGGTCCTGCTCGAGAACCTCTTGCGCCACGAGGATGGCGAGAACGTCGGGGCCGACGACATCCGCGCGCTCGCCGACCGGTCACGCGCGGCGACCGAGGCGGGAACACGCGAGCTGCAATTCATGCCCGCTCGTGTGCTCATGCAGGATTTCACCGGCGTGCCCGCGATCGTCGACCTCGCGGCGATGCGCGACGCGATGGCCGATCTCGGCGGCGATCCGCGTGCGATCGAGCCCGGCATCCCGGTCGACCTCGTCATCGACCATTCGATCGTCGCCGACGTCGCCGGTGTCTCCGATGCGTTCGTGCGGAACGCCCAGCTCGAGTTCGCGCGCAATCGTGAGCGCTACACATTCCTGCGGTGGGCGCAATCCGCCTTCCGCACGTTGCGCGTCTTTCCACCCAACCGTGGCATCTGCCATCAGGTGAACCTCGAGTACCTCGCGCAGGTGGTGTTTCGCGGTGCCGACGGGCTCGTGTTCCCCGACACGCTCGTGGGAACCGACTCGCACACGCCCATGGTGAACGGCCTGGGGGTGCTCGGTTGGGGCGTCGGCGGCATCGAAGCCGAAGCCGCGATGCTCGGTCAGCCGCTCTCGATGCTGTTGCCGCGCGTCGTCGGCATCGAGCTCGTCGGCGCGCTTCCGACCGGATCCACGGCGACCGATCTCGTTTTGACCGTCGCCGAGTTGCTACGCCGGCACGGCGTGGTGGGGAAGTTCGTCGAGTTCTACGGCGAAGGTGTGGGCCGCGTGCCGCTCGAGAACCGGGCAACCATCGGCAACATGTCGCCCGAGTACGGCTCGACGTGCACCATCTTTCCGGTCGACGCCGAGACGTTGCGCTACCTCCGCGCGACCGGTCGCCCCGACGACCTCGTCGCGCTGGTCGAGACGTACGCGAAGGAACAGGGGCTCTGGCACGACCCCGACGTCCGGCCCGTGTACGACGAAACGATCTCGTTCGACCTCTCGACGGTCGAGCCGTCGCTGGCAGGTCCGGCGCGGCCGCAGGACCGGGTGTCGTTGTCCGGCGCAAGGGCGAGCTTCGAGCAGGCGCTGCTCGCGTTCCGTCGAGAAGAGTCCACCACGAGCGCCGGCGCTCCACGCGCGGCCGCGCGTGCAAGCGCCGACGAGTCGTCACTCGAGTCGTTTCCCGCGAGCGACCCGCCCGCGCCGGCGCCCAGCGCGCCCGCCGGCGAGCAGCCACCCGTGGGGGTGGGCACCCGACCGCTGCTCCTGGATCGTCAACGATGTGCGGTGACGCTGGCCGACGGCCGCGCGTTCGAGCTTGCCGACGGCCATGTCGTGATCGCGGCGATCACGTCGTGCACGAACACTTCGAATCCTTCGGTGATGATCGCCGCGGGCCTGCTGGCGCGGAACGCGGTCGCTCGCGGCCTGAAGGTGCCGCCGTGGGTGAAGACGTCGCTCGCGCCCGGCTCCCTCGTGGTCACCGACTACTACGAACGGGCGCAGCTGCTGCAGCCGTTGCACGAGCTCGGATTCGACGTCGTCGGTTACGGCTGCACGACGTGCATCGGCAACTCGGGGCCACTCGCACCGGAGATCTCCGAGGCGATCGATCAAGGCGATCTTTCCGTTTGCTCGGTGTTGTCGGGAAACCGCAACTTCGAGGGCCGCATCCATCCGGATTGCCGGATGAACTATCTCGCGTCGCCGCCGTTGGTCGTCGCGTACGCGCTCGCGGGTTCGATCGACGTCGATCTCGTGCACGATCCGCTGGGTCAGGACGCGGACGGCGATCCCGTGTACCTGCGTGATCTCTGGCCGTCGGAGGCCGAGGTATCGCAGGTCGTCGGGTCGGTGCTCGACCGCGCGATGTTCGAGGAGAGTTACGCGACGATCCTCGACGGCGACGACAACTGGAAGGCGCTTTCGGCGCCGGCCGGCGATCGCTACGAATGGGACCCGGCGTCGACCTACATCCGGCGCCCGACCTTCCTCGAGGGCATCACGGCCCAGCCCCCTGCGCTGCACGACATCGACGGCGCGCGTGTACTTGCGCTGCTCGGCGACAGTGTCACGACCGACCACATCTCTCCCGCGGGCGTGATCCGGCGCGACGGGC
>JAUZEM010000411.1 GCA_030839005.1 Actinomycetota bacterium
GCGACTTCGAACGCTCCTTCTGCCGGCGCGCTCTCGGGCGTGCAGGTAGACCCTAGAGTCCGCGGCGGACTGGTAGCGCTGCGATACGCGCGATTCACGCTCGTCGAGATCGCGACGTCCACCACCGGCCCGCCGATCGTCGGCAAGGTGCTCGATCCGGCCGCCCGCGCCGAGCCGGTTACCGTCAACGGCCGGCCGGGCACGTGGATCACAGGCGCCCACCAGATCGGCTATCTCGACCGATCCGGCAAATTCGAGACCGACACCGTGCGCCGATCGGGATCGGTCTTGTTGTGGGCCGGCGCAGGAGTCACATACCGCATCGAAGGGCTCGACCGGCTGGCCGACGCGCAGACCGTCGCCCGCTCGCTTCGCTGACCGAACCCCGGGGGCGAGGATCGGGAACCAAGATCGCGCCGGCGGTGTACGTCGGTCATGGCAGTACGCGCAATCGTCATCGGCACCGCCGTCGTCGTGCTCACCTTCACCGGCGGATGCGGCTCGAGCGAACGCAACGCGACGCCGGTCGTGAAGGTCGCGAACGCCGCGCCGGCAACGGCACCGCTGCTGCTCGCCCAATTCGACAAGGGCGTCGGCGCGGTGACGACCGAGTCGTCCGCGCCGGTCTGGTTCGAACCCGGTGCCGTTGCGGCGCTCGACGGATCGGCCGTCTTCTCGATCCGCCACGACGACACCGCCGGTTCCGACCGCCTGGCTCGCATCGATCCGCGGCGCGGCGGGGTGTCGGCGACGTGGCCGTTGCGGCGCGGTCTGTCGATCGACGCGGTGGCTCCGGCCGGCCGGTGGGTTGCCCTTACCGACCGCCGGCCCGGATACGGAAGTCAAGGCCGCGCGTCCACCGAGGTCGTGGTGTTCGACCCGCGCGCCGCCGCCGAGGTGCATCGCCGCGCGCTCACCGGTGACGTGCAGCCCGAAGCCTTCTCGGTCGACGGGGCACGGCTGTTCGCGCTCGACTACCACGGCGACCATTACCGGGTGCAGACGATCGAGCTTCGCACCGGTCTCCGCTACGACACGAACGATCGAAACAAGTTCGTCACCCCCGAGGACATGCACGGTCGCGCGGTGCACGGCGTGATGAGCGCCGATCGCACGCTGCTCGCGACGCTCTACCGCAACCCCGGCGATGTCGACGAACCGGCGTTCGTGCACGTCCTCGACCTGAAGAACGGTTGGTCGCACTGCGCGGACCTTCCAAAGCCGTTCGGCACCGGGCCGTCGGGCACCGACGCGATCGAGCTGACAGCAGCCGGCACCGTCATTGTCGCCGCGACCCGGGCGGAACGTCTCGCCGAGATCCACATCGACGCGGTCCACGCCCCGGGTACCGCACCGGTTCCCGTGACGTTCCGCGCCGGCACCATCCCGCCGCCGAGCTCGGCGTTCGCGTCGATGCCCGGCTTCGGGTACGTGATCGCCACGCTCCCTGCGTAATCGCGGCCGAAACTCCACGACGCTTCGTCGGTACCCTTCCGGCGTGGCGATCACGGGTATGGCGAACCTCGCGGTGAAGGTGGCCGACCTCGACGCCGCGTGCGCGTTCTATGTCGCCGCCGGCGCCGAGGTGCGCGACCGCATGCAATGGAACAACGGCGAACGCGCCGACGTGTTCCTCGGACCGGTGATGATCACGTTGTTCACCCGGGCGATCTACGAGGACCGCGTCGAGCTGCCCGCCGAAGGCTTCCTCCATCCCGCGCTGTTCACCGACGACCTCGACGCGGAGCTGGTGGGCCACACGGTGGTTTGGGGTCCGGCAGTCGTCGAAGGCGCCTTCGGTAAACGCCGCATCGCGTTCGTCGACGCGCCGGGCGGCATCCGCCTCGAGTTCATGGAACAGATCGAGTAGGTCCGAGCGACGGTCGTGGGCGGGTCACGGCGACGGGGAAATGGAGATCTCGCGGGCTTCCGGCCCCTCGATCCGCACCCCGGAGAACACACCGTGGTGCTGGGCCCGCGTGATCACCCACGCGGCGAGCAGTCGGGCCGACGCGTCGCGGAAGTGCACCCCGTCGGGGCGCAGCAGGACGTCGCCGACGTGGCCGTCGCAGTCGGTATCCATCCGCGGGCAGATCCACGTGAAGAGATCGGCCATCACTGCACGCGGCTCGGTTGCGGCAACCCGCCGGACGATCGTGTTGTAACAGTCGTTGTGATGGAACCACGCGAGTGACTTGTAAGGAAGCCCGGCGTACGCGGTGGTCGTGACGACCACGCGCGCGCCGTTCGACGCGAGCAAACGGATCTGCTGGTGCAGCTCGTGCTCGAGAACCCGGTCGTACGCGGGTTCGCACGGCGCGGTCCAGTGCCCGTCGATCTCGTGTTCGGAGTCGGTGGGCTCCGAGACGAGCATCACGACGACGTCGGGCCGGAACGCCGACACCGCGTACGCCCAGTTGTCGAGACAGACCCGCGACTGACCCGCGTACGTGTCGCCGCTCGGAAACCTCGTGCGGGTTTCCTCCGGAAGGACGCGGCAGCCGATCGAGCCGAGGTTGAGCACGTCGAGAGGCGGCGCCGTGTGCAGCTGTTTGAATCCCTCGTCGGCGCTGTACAACGCGATCGAGTTGCCGACCACGAGCACCCGCGGCGCGAGCAGCGGCGGTTTCTGTCCGGGGCGCGCCGGGCGCGTCGGCAGGCGCGGGATCGAAC
>JAUZEM010000530.1 GCA_030839005.1 Actinomycetota bacterium
GTCGGGCTCGCGGTCGCGACGGTGTGGTTGCGGGGGCCGGGTCGGGGCTTGGACCGGGCTACCGCCGACGCCTACCTCGACGCGTTTCACAAAGACCATCGTCTGGGCGTGCGCGATCTGGTGAACAAGCTCGTTGCCGCGGTCGCGACGTTGGGCAGTGGCGGCGCGATGGGTCTCGAAGGTCCGTCCATCTACTTGGGTGCTTCGCTCGGAGCCGTCGGCCAGCGCCGATTCGTCCGCTTCTTCGGCGGTGCCGATCGCAACCTCCTCTTGGTTGCGGGCGCGGCGGCCGGTATTGCGGCCATTTTCAAGGCTCCCGCGACCGGGGCGATCTTCGCGATCGAAGTTCCGTACCAAGACGACCTCGCGCGCCGCATGTTGCTTCCGGCGCTTGTGGGTGCGGCATCGGGGTATCTCGCGCTCGTTGCGGTCAACGGCACCGCGCCGCTGTTTCCCGTGAGCGGCTTGCCGGCACTCTCTTTCGTCGACCTTGCCGGCGCAGCCGGCCTTGGGCTTGTTGCCGCACTCGGCGCGCGAACGTTCGCATGGATGTTGTTGGCGGCAAAGCGAATCGCGGACCGACGGCACGCAGTAGTACGCGTGGCCGCCGCGGGCGGGGCAATCGCAGTACTCTTCGCGATCGGACGCTCGCTCACAGGTGAGTCGCTCGTGTTGACGCCAGGCTATGGCGTCGTCACCTGGGCGCTCGATCCGAAACGGAGCGTCGCAATCTTGCTCGCGATGTTGGTGTTGCGCTGTCTGGCCACAACCGCGACGGTCTCCGGAGGGGGCGTCGGTGGTCTCTTCGTCCCGCTCGTCGTCGCCGGCGCCTTGCTCGGTCGCGCCTTCGGCCTCGTCGTCGGCGGAGACGACGCACTGTTCTTGGTCATCGGTATCGCCGCGTTCCTCGGCGCGGGCTACCGAGTTCCCCTCGCTGCAATCATGTTCGTCGCCGAAACGACGGGTCGGCCGGGATTCGTCGTGCCCGCTGTCATCGCGGCGGTCATGGCCGAGCTGGTGATGGGAAGGTCGTCCGTCACGACCCATCAAGAGGGTACGACCCCGGGCGCTGCTCCTCAGGTGAGCGAACCCCCGGAATGCGACTGAGCACACTTTCGCGGGCTCAGATGAGGTCGGGGTCGGTGACGACGTCGACGAGCGCCGGTCCGTCGTATGCGAATGCGGCGGTGAGCGCGTCGTCGAGCTCTTCGATCCGGGTCACACGCGCGCCATGCGCGCCGCACAGCTGTGCGTAGGCCGCGAAGTCGGGGTTGTGCAGGGAGGTCTGCCACACGTCCCATTCGCCCGCGCGTTGTTCCTTGCTGATCTTGCCGAGCTGGCTGTTGTTCAGCAGCACGTGGGTGATGTTCATTTCGTACTTCACCGCGGTGGTGATCTCGGCGAGGTACTGACCGAATCCGCCATCGCCGGTCACCGCGAGGATTGTGCGCTCGGGCGCAGCGGCCCACGCGCCCATCGCGGCCGGGAACCCGAAGCCGATCGAGCCGAGGTAGCCCGACATGAGGACGTGCTGGCGGGGTTTGCATTCGAAATAGCGGCCGAAGGAGTAGGTGTTGTTCCCGACGTCGACCGCGATCACCGCGTTGTCCGGCGTGTGTCGCGAGAGTGCCGCGAACAACGGGGCCGAGGCGAGCCCGAGACCGCGGTCGTCGCTCCCGCGCCGTTCCTTCTCGGCGTGCCAGATGACGCGCCGGGCCGCGACGTCGGCGCGCTGATCGACCGGCCGCACCGCGCGCGCATCGACCTCCGTGAGCAGGCGGCGCGCCGCGACCGCGACGTCGCCGAGCATCGGGACGGTCACCGGGTGGAAGCGACCGATCGCGTCGGGGTCGGCGTCGACCTGAATGATGGGCTTGTACGAGGCGATGCCCGTGTGATTTGCGAACGACGCGCCGAACACGATGAGCAGATCGGATTCGTTCATGAGCCACGACGCGATCGGCGTACCGCTCCGACCCAAGACTCCGCACGCGAGAGAGTGGTCGTCGGCGACGATCCCCTTCGCCTTGAACGTCGTGAGGATCGGCGCGTTCAACCGTTCCGCGAGCCGGATGACGTGCTCGATGCCCTTGCGGGCACCGTGCCCTACCACGACCACCGGTCGCCGGGCGCCCTCGATGAGCGCGGTGGCCTGCTCGACCGGTCCTTCGGGCGGCGCGACGGCAAGGTCGGGCACGCGCCCGCCCGGACCGCCGGGGCGCACGCCCTCCGGCGCGGGGAGCGCCTGCACCTCGTCTGGCAGCACGAGGTGCGCGACCCCGCGCTGAATGAGCGCGTGTTTGCACGCGAGGCTCATCAACTCGACCTGGTCGGAGTCGTGCTGCACGGTCTGCGTGGACACCGCGACGTCTGCGAACGCCGCCGCGAGGTCGAGATCCTGGAAGGCACCGCGTCCGCGCACCTTCGACGGAACCTGGCCCGAGATCGCGAGTACCGGCGCGCGGTCGACCTTGGCGTCATAGAGCCCAGTCAGCAGGTTGGTGGATCCCGGTCCCGCGATCGCGAAGCATGCCGCGATCTTTCCGGTCAGCTTGCCGTATGCGCTCGCCGCGAAGGCGGCCGCGCCTTCGTGGCGGATGCCGATGTACGTGAGTGCGCCGCGCGTCTCGGCCTCGCGCATCGCGTCGGCGAAACCGAGGTTTGAGTGGCCGACCATGCCGAACACGTGCGTGACGCCCCACGCGATCATCGTCTCGACCATGAGGTCGGAGATCGTGCGCACCCGCGCGTGTTCGGGCGGGAGGGCGACATAGATGCCGTCGGCGCGCACCTCGACCGGATGACTCGGGGGCGCGTCGGTGAAGCCGGGCGGGGGAGTGCCGGTGATCGGGTCGTAGTCGTAGCCGTGCCACGGGCAGCGCAGCAGGCCGTTCTCGATGGAGCCCTCGCCCAGCGGGCCGCCCTGGTGCGGGCAGTGGTTGTCGAGCGCGCCGTACCGACCGCCGTAGCAGGTGAGGGCCAGCGACTTGTGGCCCG